>NZ_JAUBTV010000091.1:0-27654 GCF_036705145.1 Microcoleus sp. B5-D4
AGTGGATTAATATCTCGAAGTAAAAACATATAAAACCTCTTTAAATATACTTAATATTCTTATTATATCATATTAGTCATTTATGTAATTAATTTTGTTTAACTACTTATAATGCACATGCAAGCCAAGGGATTGCAAAAGCAAGTGGAATTGTAACTGCATAAATCAATACCGATGACTTGCCTTTAAAATTTCGACCAAGAGCATTTGCAAGTGTGGAATCTTGACCGTGGTGAGAAACAAGTGTGCGGGTCAGAGTGAAGTAGGCGATCGCAGCCAACAATAGAACCACACCATAAAGCGCCACAGGCAACGCAGCAAAGTGATTTTCACCCATCCATGCGGTGACAAAGGGAACTAATGATAACCAGAACAACAAATGTAGGTTTGCCCACAAAGTTGAACCATTCACTTGTCGGACTGCCTGAAACAGGTGATGGTGATTGTTCCAGTAGATACCAATATGCACGAAACTCAACACATAGCTTAGAAAGGTTGGAATCAACTGACGTAGTGCAGCTAAATCTGACTCATGAGGTGTTTTTAACTCCAGTACCATAATGGTGATAATAATAGCAATTACCCCATCACTGAATGCCTCTAACCTACCTTTAACCATTTTTGGAGATGCTCCTTGTTTGCTTACCGCGTTGTATAACTGCCGTTTGTAAAAATGGTTGTCCGTTACTCCGTACTGGTTTACTTCTAAGGACTGGTAAACGGCTTACATTGAATCGCCTTCACATTTCGCAAATAGTTCAACTCTGGCTCGAAGTTAGTGGGACAGAAGACATAAACATTGTCCTGAGACCGGCTAATGACTAAACGGTAGCTGGGTGGAATCCCTTCAGAACTTTCGATCACTTCGATTCTGGGAATCACTTGTGAACTGACTTGAGCCAGGGATGGAAAATTGAACAGTAGGAGTACGCCGAACAGAATTGTGATTGCGATTGTGGTTGTAGTTGTGATTTTGGTTGAAAGAATCTTTCGGTTCATTAGAAATCTCCTGTGGCTTGTGGTTGTGTAATGTTCTGTTGTTTCCAGGGAAGCGGCGATCGATAGGGGTTTTCGTGCATATCCAGGACCTCCCAGGTGGTTGGATTGACTCGCCCTGTAACTGGGATTCTGTATCGTCCCTGGAGATCGCGTATCGCAGACGCTGTGACCGCACCAAAGATGCCATCGACGAGCGCCCCTCTTGGATTGCCTAACCTCACACCTGCGGCTCCTAAAAAGCCATTGTCTTGAAGAATGCGCTGTAACAATTGCACGTCTCTGCCGCGATCACCTTGGTGCAACGTAGGTAAGGTTAAATCAGTGTAGGCAGTGGCGATCAGAATGGGGGAGGTTTGTTGTGGAGGAATGCTGTGTGCGATCTGCGCTTCGCAGCAGCGCTTCGCTATCGCGGGATAAGTGAATGAACCTCCGAGCAATCCTGTTGCGATCATTAGTCCTCCGAAAATGAGTTGAGGTTTCATGATTGTCCTCCTGATGGAGATTGGTTTTATTTCGCATCAATCTGCGTCGAAGTGATTACTCCACTCGCTTTGAGACCTGCAACGAGGTCGGTTACTTGACGTTGAGCCTCTTCACTCAGCGAGTCAAACTCGTCCAAGAAGAATTGACGTTCTAGCGTCAACTTCCGGGCATTGAGTAGCCATTCAATCCGCCAATCTTGATCGCGTTTCATCACGACGAATAGCTGCATCGAATCTCGTGACGGTGAAGTTTTGGGTTGTCCGGGCAGCATTACCCTGACAACTCCGTTCATGAGAGCAAGTTGAGGATTCAGGAAGTGGACGAAATTCACCTCACCCTCTAGGTGTGTTTCTTTGACAACCGTATCGAAAGCTTGCTGATTAAATGCAGCGATCGCTTTTCGACCCTTGAGATGCGTTCCCTCGAAGGCGATGAAATCGGCAGTTTCGCTGAACGGAGCAGCGAAGTCTTCACCGCTGCCTCGATTCTAAGCATCAATCATCTGGTGATGGAAAGCACGGATTGCTGACTCGTCAGCAGGACTGGTGAGTTGATTTTGAGTTGTTTGTGAATTCATAAGCGCCTCGTTTTGGGATTTCTTATCTAATTGTTTTGGCAGTTTAGGAACACAACAGCACGAAGATGCACTGCTGCGTTTGATCGCTATGAACTTACTGGAGCAGCAAGCGTTGCCGGCTAATTCCGTTTGTTTGATCTGAAGTATAGACAGTACCAATGCTTGATTGCTTTCAGATTCCTACGATGATTGGTCAAATTCTGACGATGATTGGTCAAATTCTGATCGGTTAGCGCCCTTGTTTCGGGGATAAGCGATTGTCTGTTGTTCATCTCAACCATCAGCTAGTCGCGCCCTGCCGCAATCATCTTTTCTGCCAAGCCGACCGGGTTGTAAAACATCACCTCATGACTACGGGACATTTGCACGAACCGAAATAGCCCCAAGTGGCTAGACATTCTGGGATGCCAACCCCAATCGCCTTGAGGAAGGACATTATCTTCTGTACAGTAGAGCTGTCGGGGCGACAAGTCGCTTATAACGCTGATAGAATAAGCCTCATAGCTCTTATTCCTTGTTGATAATTAGGTAGTTTATGTGGAGACAAAGACATTAATTCAACAACAACCTGCCAATTACTAAACATCGAATCGACCCATGATTCACCCCAAAGTCCAATATAAAAAGTGCTATGACGTGCATATTTTCTATAATTTTCTGTTTTTCTACTTAGATATTCTTGAACTTGCTTTGACTTAATTTTTATCCCTTGAATTATACTCTTCAAGTATGCTAGTGATAACAAAACTAATAATTTACTCAGTCGCTCACCTGTGAGATTAGTCCTTTCTAGGTTATATCCTCCACCCTTAAAGTCTCTGAACATCTCTTCAATTCCAAATCTTTTTGCATAAGCATCAACTGCGGCTTGTATATCTGCCAAGCTTGTCAGAATATACCAAGGTTCTTTTGTAGTAATATTTCGATATTTACCCAGCCACTTACCTGCTAGATTAAACCCCGTAATGGGTGCAGTTTTTCTGATTGTTACTTCTTGATTGAAAAAGCTATTTTCTGGCTCTAATCCTAGCATTTTTAGTTCAGCCCATAACTCCTCTTCAATCTTGATACAAACATTCTTTTTTAGTCGTAAACAGAAATCTACTTTCTTCTCCCTCAGCCAATTTCCGAGGGTAACACTACAAAATTCACGATCTCCTAACACGATCAATTTATAATCTGATAAGGCATCGAATACTGGCGTTAATACGAATTGTTGATTTTCTAATGTGCTGTTCCCTTGTTTGTCAAGCATTTTCCAATAAATAGGAATATAGCAAGTCTATTTGAGTCATGAATGTAGAACCACCTGAAACGCTTGTGATCATTGAATCGATTGTTTACAAATCAAATGGTTTTGCTATAGCTCTTTTTCGCCAAATCATGCTGACCATCAAAATATTATTTGATTGCCATTGGTTCGGTCTATTGCTAAATATACAACCTTCTTCTGTTTAACACTACCTTTAATCCAATCAATAACCAGTGACAACCAAATATTATCTATAGTCCATTCATCCTCCGATAAAAATCTCTGAATCTTTTTTCTTCTACTTTCAAATTTAATGGGAATCGCTAGTTTTGTCGCCATGCTTTCTAACGTGACTTTTTTAATCGATTGCACTACTTGAATAAATAAAATTGTCAATAAGTAATTAGAATGTGTCAGCTTTTTTGACAAATGGGCATGATATAATTTTGGTATCATTTAATTGTTTTTGGGTAAGAAGCTTTCTTACCCTATCTTTTTTCATGCTATTTGTCTAGAGTGCCCTCCCTGTCTGCTCTTCAGGCGACCTGTCGCCCCGTCAGACAGTAGAGGTAGCTTTTGGGGATGGGCAGCGAGTAAAACTGCTTTAGGTCTAACTTGTCAAGCCACGGTTGATACGGTTCAGGTGATAATCGTGCGTAACTGGATCGAGCTAGTTCGAGGTCAGCATCATTGAGAAGCACTTCTCGCCACATCTCAAACGGCATCACCATCGTATGATCGTCCGATTCTCTAGCTAGGGAGTCAAATAACGGGTAGTGCTTTTATGTAAAGGATGGAGAAAATTGAGGCGGTTGAACTTTCAGCATTCCTAATCGGATTTGGTGATTGTAGTCATGAATGAAGTTCCAAATAGCACCCTTGTGATTCTCCAATTTTTTAGAAAACGATAACGTCTTCCTGACTAATCGCGAAATTCGTTGCCTGAGAGTATTGTTCAATCGTTCAATGTAACTGGTTAATCCGCTTTCCTTGCCGACGGACTTATGCCTTTTACTTGGTAAAACTACGGCATAGGCTTCCCAGTGATCGGTATAAATCTTGGCACATTGGCGATAGACACTTGGTAGTGAATCCCATAATGCAAGAGCCGATTTCGAGGAGCGGTCTCCAATATGACATCCGATCACTTCCCGAGTCTTGCTATCCATTGCTAACCAGACCCATTGTTTATTCCCTTTGACGTCTACAAAAGACCAGAGTTCATCCATTTGGACTGTGTGTTTCCCAATTTCTTTCGGAATGACTGTGGCTTTGACTTCTATTGCACCGTACAAGTGGTTCACATAATTTTGGAGCCAGAAGAGAGGAAACGCCCATGACTCGGGCAATACCAGCCAGGGAAATCCGCTCCAACAGAAGTAACTCAATTTTTGCCAAAGTGTCGGTGTCTTTGGGTGTCCACTGAGGATTTTCTACAAACTGCCGACCACATTCGCGACATTTGTGGTTTTGTTTTCCCCGACGAGTCATCCCATTTTTCATCACATCGTCAGAACCACAAGTGGGACAAATTAGATAGGGTTTCATAATGAGACTCCTCAAAAGACTGGACATAGAGGTATTATCCTCCATCCTTTACATAAAAGCACTACCAAATAACGCTTGATGATGCGGCGGAATACTAAGCTGTTACGCATTTAAGCCATTAACCCTCCCGGTAAAGTGCGTCAGCTAGAACACTGACTATACATGGGAAACCCTTATTTACGCTCCGCACCCTACTATCCTCCTTTAAATGTCGAACAGCTTATCTCTGAGGCTTTCACCATCATTGAGGCAATTTTGTTCCAACTTTTATCAAATCGGCACCCTTTTCTCCAATCATAATTGCCGATGCATTTGTGTTTCCTGTGATCATAGTTGGCATAATCGATGCATCAACAACTCGTAACCCTTCAATCCCCCGTACCTTGAGTTGAGGATCGACAACCGCCATTTGATCAATACCCATTTTGCACGTCCCAACAGGATGCCATGCCGTACCGCACGTTTGCCGAATATAATCTTCGATTGCTTTGTCGCTCTGCACGGAACTCCCTGGAGCAATTTCCTCACCCCGAAACTCATTAAACGCATCGGAGTACACTATTTGACGCAAAATTTTAAGTCCTTCAACCATCAGTTGCATGTCAGATTCTTTCTGAAGATAGTTGACCCGAATCAACGGTGGGTCGAAGGGGGAGGAGGAACGTAGTCTTACACTACCACGACTTTCGGGACGGGTGATGCAAAAGGGAAGGGTGAATGCCGGACCTTCACGTGCATAGGCAGGATCGACATATAAAATCGGAACAATTGTAAATTGCAAATTAGGCGCCGCATCTAAATTATTGTTGGTATGCAGAAATAACCCAGCCTCTCCCCCATTACTACTTGGCGCAAGGGGCACGTCCTGAGTAGACTGGTAGGCAATAACAGCAAGTGGGTGATCTTGAAGATTCTGGCCGACACCCGGCAAATCAAAAACTACAGGAATGCCGGAAGCCCGCAGATGTTCAGCTGGTCCAATTCCAGAAAGCATTAGCAGTTTAGGAGAATCGAAGGCGCCAGCACTCAAAATCACTTCGGAGTTGACCCTAACTTGATACTCCGTTCCGTTTTGAAAATACACTACCCCTACCGCGCGCTTTCCCTCAAAGAGTAAACGAGTCACCAATGCTCCTGTTTGAATAATCAAGTTGGGACGATCTTTAATCGGACGCAGAAATGCCACTGCTGTACTTTGGCGCTTGCCATCTTTCACGGTCACTTGGTAAAGTCCTGCACCTTCCTGCTGTACGCCATTAAAGTCGGGATTTTGCTCATAGCCCTGTGCGATCGCGGCTTCCACAAAGCGTTGCGACACTTTTGCAGGAGAGAGTGGATCTGTGATGCTAAGTGGTCCATCAACCCCGTGAAATAACGATGCTCCTCGCTGCTGGTTTTCCGATTTCTTGAAGTAAGGCAAGACATCCTGATAACTCCAACCAATATTACCTAATGCTTGCCAGCTATTGTAGTCACGTTCATTGCCTCGTATATAAATCATGCCATTAATCGAACTGCTGCCGCCCAAGACTTTACCGCGTGAAGATAAAATTTTGCGGTTATTTAAGTAAGGTTCCCCTTCAGTTAAGTATGCCCAGTCCACTTCCGAGCCTAAGAGTGTAGTAGCCCACACTGAGGGAACTTGAAGTTCTGGCTTGGTATCAGGACTACCCGCTTCGAGCAGCAATACTTTAGTATTAGGGTCTTCTGTAAGACGGTTGGCAACAACGCAGCCTGCTGAACCGGCGCCAATCACAATATAATCAAAAGCAGCACTGTGATGGTATGTAGTTGTCATGATTTCTCCTTTTCAGGTCATTTTTTGTTGAATGACGGCGACATTAGTGGGTTGGCGATCGCAAATTCTGCTGCTAGTCACGTCCTGCCACAATAATCTTTTCTGCTAAACCAACCGGGTTAGAAAACATGACCTCGTGACTACCGGGCATTTGCACGAACCGAAATAGTCCCAAGCGGCTAGACATTCTGGGATGCCAACCCCAATCGCCTTGAGGAAGGACATTATCTTCTGTACAGTAGAGGTAGCTTTTGGGGATGGGCAGCGAGTAAAACTGCTTTAGGTCTAACTTGTCAAGCCACGGTTGATACGGTTCAGGTGATAATTGTGCGTAACTGGATCGAGCTAGTTCGAGGTCAGCGTCGTTGATAAACGCTTCTCGCCAAATCTCAAAAGGTAGCATCACCGTATGATCGCCCGATTGTCTCGCTAGCTGATCGGATAACGCTTGAGAGTGCGGTGGGGTGTTATCGTTGAGGCTTTCACCATCATTGAGGACAAAGGCATTGAAGAAGATGAGTCGTCGAATGCGTTGCCTTTGGCCGGCGAAGCCATCGCTTATTGCTTCAGCAACTTTGGCAATAATTGTCCCACCGAAACTATGTCCGACTAGAACGATATCGTTTAAGTCTTTACTCACAATGTAATCGACGATCGATTGCGTACATTGAGCATGGTTGACGTTTTTGTTCACGCCTTTGCCATGTCCAGCGATCGTGGGCGCAAAAGCATGATGTCCCTTTGCTTCTAGTTGATCAATGACTGCCTGCCAAGCAGAACCATCATGCCAGGAGCCATGAACTAAGACAAAAGTTGACATAGAATCCCTCCTTGTAAATGTGATCTGAAAATCAAGCTCGTCTGTTCTCTCTTGTTCTCTCTTGAAATGGGTCAGTTCGCTGTGTATCCGCCATCGATCACTAAGGATTGTCCAGTGATGTAGCTGGCAGCATCAGAGCAAAGGGAAACAACAACTTGAGCGACTTCTTCTGCCTGAGCAATGCGACCCATCAGCACCATAGCTGTAACAGCATCAGCCGTCACGCCCTATTTTTCAAAGACACGATTAAGACCCTAAGTCGCAATGTTTCCAGGATTCACCGCGTTAATCCGGATGCCCTGCTTAGCATAATCCAGTGCTGCCGATCTGCGCTTCGCAGCAGCGCTTCGCTATCGCGTTAGTCCCATAACGGCATGTTTACTCGCGCTGTAAGGAGAGCCTCCTGGCAGTCCAAACAAACCTGCAAGTGAGGAGTTGTTAACAATTACGGCCGATTCTTGAGACAACATCTGCTGAATTTCATATCCCATGCGCAGAAACAGTCCCCGGACGTTGATCTCCATGAGTTTGTCAAACTCCTCGATCGATTGTTCATGCAGGGGTTTCAAGAGTCCCTCATTGCCTACATTGTTGAAAGCACAATCGAGTCGTTCGTAGGTTACAACGGTCTTTTGCACTAATGCTTTGATCTCTTTCTCATTCAAGGCATCTGAATGGACATATAAACATTCAGCACCTGTTTCACGAATCAGTTTTGCGGTTTTTTCTCCTTCTGCGTCGCGTCTGCCTGAGAACACGACTTTTGCGCCAGCAGCACCAAAGGCGATAACTTCGTTAAGCTTCGCTAACGCAGTGGCTTGCCCAATTCCTGCTGTTCCTCCAGTGACTAAGGACACCTTATCCTGAAGTATCATTTTGTTTCTCCTTCTGTCAGTGCCATTAGATTCAATTACTAATTAGAGAAGATGCTTGTAGCCGGATGCGTTTATGCCTCGTCTATAGCGCGGTTGCAGCACAATCGATGAGCTTGGCAACAGCATCTGCATGGGCAACCATCACAACATGGGACGCGCCATTCACTACAGCACTACTCATGATGGCTCCTAGAGAGTTTCAATGAACATTGATTGAAAACGATGGCTGGGTTTCCTAAGATCGCGATCAATCATCCCTAGCAGTGAGATTTGCATGAATCAGACTGGTGCATAAATCGTTTCGTCTTCTTTGCGCCAAGCTGGATCAACTAGACAAACGAAAACAATGGGTTCGTCGCCGTAGTTGTGAAGGAACTGGATTGCATTTGGAGGAATGTAAACCGCATCGCCTGGTTCAATGCGACAAACTTCACTATCGATTGACATTTCGCCAACACCGCTAATGATGTAATAAACCTCAGAAGTTTTTAGGGAATGGGGAATCGAAGTTTCGCCAACAGGCAAGCTCGCATGCGCCAAACTGTAACGCAAGTTGATATCTTGTTTGTCAGGATGAAGCAATTCGCGCAGAACAGTTCCATCTTCAGCGATAATTTCTTCACAGTCGTTTAGTTTTTGGATCAGCATACGTTTTTTAGGTTTGCAATTACACAATCGGATCAAGTTCAGGATCTGTGAATTTCGGAGGAGAAAGGGTCACTGATTATTTCTGCTGAAGAAAGTCCAGCAACACGGGATTGACCTGATCAGCGTGAGTCCAGTTGATCGCGTGTGGTCCACCAGGAATGACAACCAGTTGACTGTTTTTAATCAGTTTTGGAAGTCTTGCTGCGGTGGACTCCAGTGGCAGAATGCGATCGCTATCTCCATGAATAATCAGAGTTGGCACATCAATGCGGGGCAGATCATCGCGGAAATCGGTGAGCCAGGAAGGTACACAATCCAAAGTCCCTTTAGCAGAAGCCCCTGCTGCTACATTCCAACTGGCTTGAATCGCTTCATTGCTGATGCGATCGCCCAACAATACATCTACATTGAAGAAGCCCTGGAAGAATGTAGAAAAGTAGGCTGGACGATCGTCAACAATCGCTTTCATAATGCCATCGAAGACACTTTGATCAACACCCTCTGGATTGTCGTCTGTCTTTAACAGAAACGGTGGAACGGGAGCCATCAGCACGGCTTTCTGCACCCGCTCTGAGCCGTATTTGCCAAGATAACGTGTGACTTCACCTGTTCCCATTGAGAAACCGACCAGCACGGTATTTTGCAAGTCAAGCTTGGTCATGAGTGTATTCAAATCGGCGGCGAAGGTATCGTAGTCATAGCCAGATGAGGGCTGACTGGAGTTGCCAAATCCTCGGCGATCGTAGGTAATTACTCGATATCCTGCGTTCAGTAAAACTAGAACCTGCTTCTCCCAGGAATGTCCGTTCAATGGAAATCCATGAATCAGTACAATTGGTTGTCCTGTCCCAAGATCTTCGTAGTAGAGATCGATGGTTGCAGAGTTTTCTTGACCAACGGTAATGTAAGGCATGAGAGGTTTCTCTGTTGTAAATTGATGATGTGTTTTTGTCTGTTGCATCACAATTGTGATGCAGCGATCGAGCACCGTCTTAACACTGCTGTGTTAAGCAGACTTCAAGATGGGGCAAGCATCCATTGCCTACCGTCACTTCAGAACGACAAGAATCCTTCATTGTTGCCTAAGCGCGATCGCCGCGTTTGCCGCCTCTAAGATGGCTTTGATTCTGCTTCGGTAGCCAGCGCGGCACGCACACCAGCATTGAGATTCATGCGGTCTACAAATCGTGACAGGTTCTCAAAGCCTTGTAGTCCGACCTGAGTGTTGATCGCCCAACGCAGAATGACGAACAGGTAGGGATCGGCAATCGATCGTTCGCCAGTGAGCCAGTTTCGTCCGTCGAGATAACTGAGGACAGCGACGTTTTCAGTGAGTGAAAAGTGATCGTACTTGCCTCTACTTCGTTATCGACAACGAACTCCCCTTGCTATAATCGTTCCCACAGCAGCTCAAAAACCGCTTCAACACCATCACTCAAGACTGGCGGCGTCACGAGCGTTAGTCGGCTCTCATTAAGAGTAAAGGTGCGAACTAACGTTGTACCAACGCGATTAGGAATTGATGCAATTTTGATCTGGTGAGTTACTGTGTTGCCACTCAACGTATAAGTTCCAGCGTAAGCATTGAATGTTGTAAATGCTTGAGCAAGCTCTTCCACGGGTAAAGATTGCATCTGGGGAGTCAGCGGTGATCTGACCTCCTGACTCAGCGGTGTGCGATCGCTCCTAGAAAACATCACCATCATGTGACCATCTGATGTGTAAGTGATGTAGCCAACCGGATGAGTTCCATACACGTCTGGAGTCACCGTTCCATCAGTGTAAATGGCAGTTGCAGAAATTAACTTCCAAATGCCAATTAGCAGATTGTTCTGGATTGATGGTGTAGACATAATGTGCAACCATTGCTTGATGATTCTCCGCTAGAGAGTAGCGGGTTTTAACCCAAAATCAAACTCAGTCGTGTAAAACGGTTTACTTTGATTGTGTGCCTTGAGTTCGTCTAGTGCTTCGTGCTTTTGCAATTGAACGATCGCCGATCGCACGGAAAAAGTTGTATCTGAATCCAGGTGAGGATCGCCAGCAATAAAAATTTGTGTTGTCAGTGGAGTGTACTCCGGAGCACTGAGTTTGAAATGGATGTGAGCCGGCCGCCAGGGATGCCGTCCCAAGAGTCCCAGCAACTCGCCACATGGACCACTGCTTGGCACTTTGTAACCTAGTGGCACCACGGTTTCAAACCTATACGTTCCACTCTTGTTCGTTTTGAAACGTCCCCGAAAGTTCCCCAACGGCTGAGATGGCTCTTGGATGTCATAAAATCCTTGGGAATTGGGTTGCCAAACATCAATCAGAGCATTGGCGATCGGTTGACCGTTCAAATCTAAAACCCTGCCTGACAGGAAAAGCGTGTCGCCTTCTGGATCAATACCCAAGCGATCGCCCATCTGCCGTTCTGGTGCATTCGGCACATACAAGGGTCCTTCTAAATTGCTTTCTGTACCGCGATGAGCATCGTTCAGCAATTCTACCAACTCTGAAATTCCCAGTAGATCCGTCAACAAATGGATCTCTCCAGTGGGAATCTCCTGAGTGTGATGACTTGTCTGGTTGAGAAAATTACGTCCCTGCTGCAATTCTGATTCAGTCAGCTTCACCTCACCCACAAAGTCATGCAAATGTTTAACCAAGCTTGTGTAAATTTCATACAGTCGCGGGTGAGATTTGCCACGATCGCCATGATTAATGACGGCTTCAGTGATAGTGTCAAGTGTGATTTTCTGCACGATCAAACTCCTTTTTAGTTACGTGATTAATGATGGTTGTTTTACGGCGACCATCTTGACTTATAGTCTGTGTCATAACCTAATTGGCTACAGCTATAGTCTGGTGACTTGATGCTTTCAAGACTCATCCTGACGATTTCGTGCGGCATACCAATCCATTCAAGAACGATGAGATCAGCCACCGAACAGGCACCGGGCATATGATAGAGTTTCATGGAATGTCCCTTATCGCGAAGAATGTGTTTTTGCTTCCTATCTGCTGTTTTCATAGTCTGAGTGTAATGACTCCTAATGCTCGGTTTCTTTCAGATTCTTAGGATGTTTTGTCAGATTCTTGTGCAATCACCTTCAAGACGCAGCGTGGAACCGAGCGTTCTGTCGAGGAACGCGCGGATCAACGTTGCCACCTCCTCTGCATGAGTCTCCAGCGCGAAATGTCCGGCGTCGAGCAGGTGAATCTCTGCATTCGGGAGATCTCGCTGATAAGCGGCAGCACCAGCGGGCAGAAATGCCGGATCATGACGACCCCAGACGGCGAGAAGCGGCGGACGTTGCTCACGAAAGTAGGACTGGAAGGCTGGATAGAGCGCGACGTTACTGCGGTAGTCGAGGATCAGATCAAGCTGGATCTCCTCCGCGTCTGGTCGCCCCATATAGGCGATGTCGAGTTCGTAGCCGTCGGGCGACAAAAGGTGTGGATCGGCTCCGGTGCCATACTGCCAATTCCGGATTGTGTCTGGCGCGAGCGAGGAGCGGCAGGCTTCCCGGTTCGCTGCGCTCGGTTCGCGCCAATAGGCTTCCCATGGCCCCCATTCGTCACTGAAACCCTCAAGGTAAGCGTTGCCGTTCTGCGAGACCATCGCAGATATCCGTTCAGGATGGCGCATCGCCAAACGCAAACCTACTGGCGCACCGTAATCGAAGATGTAGAGTACGTATCGATCGAGCGACAAAGCATTGACGAAGCCCTCGATTACGTCGGCAAGGCGGTCGAACCTGTAGTCGAACGTCCCGCGTGACGGTGCCTTGGTCTGCCCAAAACCAGGTAGATCGGGCGCGATGAGCCGAAAGCGATCAGCAAGGAGAGGGATCAGGTCAC
Source organism: Microcoleus sp. B5-D4 (assembly GCF_036705145.1). Classification (NCBI taxonomy): domain Bacteria; kingdom Bacillati; phylum Cyanobacteriota; class Cyanophyceae; order Oscillatoriales; family Microcoleaceae; genus Microcoleus; species Microcoleus sp. B5-D4. Next base: position 12,847 of record NZ_JAUBTV010000091.1, read on the forward strand.
GGAACATATGGCTAGCGGTTGGAAAGCCGTGCAACAGCAGTATTACTGGCGCATCGCTTGACCCCGCCTCACGGTAGAACACTTCGACATCGCCGACCTGTCGAAACCCGTAGCGTATTTTCATCGTACAATTCTCTCTGTTTTTGATTTTCTTCCGACTGAGCTTCGACGCTCAGATTTGGAATCTTGGACACCTTTGGCATACCCTACGATCGCCGCTCCTAAACCGCGAGAACCACCTGTTACCAGTGCAACTTTGCCTGCAAGTGTTGTCATCTCGCACTGTCGTTCGACTACTGCGCTACATACCCACCATCTACCATCAACGTTTCACCTGTTACGAACGATGCCAGGTCAGATGATAAAAACAGGACTGCATTTGCAACTTCAAGCGGTGTTCCAATTCGTCCGATCGGGTGAAGTCCTGTTATGTAAGCTTTGGCTTCATCTTGCCCACCTGTAGCTGCTTCAAACATATCTGTTTCGATTGCTGCTGGTGCAACGACATTGATGCGAATACCCGCTTTGGCATATTGGAGCGCAGCAGCTTTTGTTAAGCCTACTACCGCATGTTTACTCGCGGTGTAGAGGGGTACGCTAGGAAGTGCAACTACTCCATTTGCAGATGCCGTATTGACGATCGAACCACTTCCCTGTTTCAACATCTGAGCGATTTCATACTTCATTGACAACCAAACGCCTTTGACATTGACGTTCATCATGCGATCGTATTCCGCTTCTGGTTGCTCAATCAGTGAGGGATTTTCACCGACAGTTCCTGCATTATTAAAGGCAATATCTAACCGACCAAAAACACTCACCGCTTTATCAACCATTGCTTCAACATCGGCTTCTTTCGTGACATCTGCTTGCACAAAAATAGCCTCTCCGCCAGCTTCCTTGATCAATCGAATAGTTTCTTCACCTTCATCCATTCGACGACCCACCACCACCACCTTTGCTTGTTGTTGGGCATAAGCGATCGCGGTTGCACGACCAATTCCTGATGTTCCGCCAGTCACTAAAGCCACTTTATCTTGCAGTATCATTCTGTTTCTCCTGTTTCAATCAATATTGACTTTCAAAAATTGAACTCCGATCGCATCTCAGCCCCTGCCAGCGATTGCCATCACCGGGATAGTGAGCAGGTTGAAAACGACGTGAACGACGACGGCAGGTCAGACCGAGGTTTTGATGACGAAAGCCCTTAACTCGACCATCTTGTCGCCGCGAAAGCGCCAGACATCGCAGTACGAGTAATGAGCCGCCTTCCCGTCTTCGTCCTTCAGTGTGATGTCGCCGAGTGCCGTGACGAAATCACCCTCAGCGATTAAGTTGGTGACCGTAAACTTTGGCGGCTCTATGTATGTCTCTGCCATATATTGGCGAACGGCTTCTTTTCCGTTAAGGGTCTTGTCGCCTACAAACGTCCATTGCGTGTCGTCGGTGCAGAATGACAAGAATCCTTCATAGTTGCCGGCAGCGTTCGCCGCATTTGCCTCTTCTAAGATTGCTTTATTTTTCTCTGACATCTGAATCCCTCCTCTATTCAAGTGGATGCTTTAACGGAACGGTCTCTCTACCGGTGCATCACTCTCCTCAACGGGACCGACGATCGGTCCCGTTCACCCGTTACCAGGAATCTTTCGTACTCAACTAACCACCTTTATACGGTTGGTGTGCAATGGGTTTGTTATGCGACGTTTATATACTTTGTGTACAGTTCGTCTTTGTCTTAACTAACTTAAGTGTAGTGAATTCCAACACTTAACTTCTTTCAGATTCTTATGGTATTACTGTGCGATTTAAAACAAGCGCTCCGCTCCAGTCTCGCAAATAAGAGCAGCAGTTTCTTCCCCTTCTACACCGGGTTTGTCGCTGAAGACAACTTTTGCGCCAGCAGTACCAAAAGCGATAATTTCGTTAAGCTTTCCTTCGGAACGCTGCGCGAACGCTAACGCGGTTGCTTTGCCAATTCCCGATGTTCCTCCAGTAACTAAAGCCACTTTATCTTGCAGTATCATCCTGTTTATCCTGTTCCAATCAATATTGACCTTCAGCACACAATCAAACTCCAATCCGTTTAGCAATTACCAACGCCGTAAAGCTGGTCTAATTTTCTGTAAACTTCAGCACAACTTTGCCCCGTGTTCCTCCCTGCTCTATACGCTGATGTGCCAGAACGACCTGATCCCAAGAAAATACTGAATCAATCACTGGGCGAAGCTGATGACGCTCAATGAGTTTTGTCAAAGCCTCTAATTTTGCTCGGTACTGGGGTGAAAAAACAAAATGAATCGTCAGATTCTTGCCCCATGCTTTAAGAAGCGATTGCGGTATTGCAACGTCTACAATGCTTGTAAGCCTACCAAAGGGACGAATAATTTCTAGACTACGCTGAATTGTTTCTCCGCCGATCGTATCTAGAACTAAATCCACACCGAGTCCATTTGTTTCTTGACAAATGATTTTTACGTAATCTTCACTTTTGTAATCAATCACCCGATCTGCGCCCAATTCTGTCACGAAATCTCGGTTTCTAGAACTACACGTCGCAAAAACGTATGCCCCGATCGCTTTGGCGAGTTGAACTGCGATCGAACCCACTCCACCTGCACCCGCATGGATGAGAACTGTTTCACCAAGTTGTAGATTGCCCCTAGTCACTAGACAATCCCAAGCAGTTCCGCCTGCAAGCGGAAAAGAAGCTGCTTCAACGTGCGATAGATTTGCAGGCTTCAATGCAACAATCGCTGCATCAGCCACATGATACTGAGCATAGCTACCGAATTCTCCAAAAATTTGCGGTGAGTAATACACGTTGTCTCCCACCTGAAAATCAGTCACAGCTTCGCCAATTGCCTCAATCACCCCTGAAACATCGACTCCAAGGATGGCGGGTAATTGAACCAGTTCCTTGTAATCACCACGACGAGCTTGATAATCGACCGGGTTAATCGAGGTTGCACAAACTCTGACTAACACCTGATTCGCCTTCAGTGTTGGTATCGGAACAGTTTGAATCTCAAACTTCTCAGCATCACCAAACGCAGTTAATACGGCTGCTTTCATAGATTCCATCTGTGCCAACTCTCCTTGATTTAGAATAAACAGTGACGGGGTTTCAATACTATTCAGCGTAGGTAAGTTCTCCCTAACTTCGTAAGTCCGCACGATTTGGTAAGGTAGTTACCGTTTAGTAGCAAATGCAGATATCACAGCCTCGTAGCACCAAAAAAGTTTTCTCGCTCCCAGCCAAAGGCGATGTGCAACTTAACTAAATAGTCATGTCGTTCCATTGTTTCTCATAGTGATCTCCTTTCTTTTGTAAGCCTAATGTTCAGGTCATTAGCCAACAACTGGCTGAGATTCAATTCCTCGACACTGAAGCCTAATTGCTGAATGCTTGATTCGTCTATCGATTTTTGATTGTTTTCAGAAAACCAAGATAATTCGATGCTGCTTCCTGAGCGTTTTCGATCAACAGCAAATGTCCTGCTTTGGGTAATTGAATAATTTGACTCCCTGGAAGACAGCGATGTGAGCGATCGACATCCCGAATATCATAGATTTTGTCTTCCTGACCCCAAATTGCCAGGGTCGGAACCCGACTGTGAGGCAACTGACAAAGCACATCATCATAAAGATTCACAATGTCCCAAGTCTGCTGATAATTTCGATTACGATTCACATAATCGTTCACTTTCTCGGTTTTGACCTCATCCGGAATCGTAGGAGGCGTCACGAAAAGCAGACTGATTTCTAGATCGAACTGCTCTTTGGTAATCGGAATAAAGGGATTGATGCCCTCAATAATCGATTTCCTGACGCTAGTTGCCCAATTCGTTACGCCTAGCGGTGAACCGATAAAGGCGAGGCTGCGAACTTGGTTGGGATAAAGCTGGCTGTAAAGGGCTGCGATCGTGCCCCCCATCGAGCTACCTGCAACATCAAGGGATTGAATCTTTAGCTGCTCGACAAACTGGTGCAAGAGGGCTACCTGATTCTCTAGTGCATAGTCTTTCACGGTAAATCCAGTACTCTTGGCATAACCGGGTAGATCGGGTGCGATCGCTTGATAGCCTGCTCTAGCCAACTCGCACATCATGCCATTCCACTGCTCTTTCTCGGCAAATAATCCATGCAGCAGTAAAATCGGTTGTCCTGTCCCTGCTTGATTATAGGAAAGCGTTCCACTCTCGATTTTTGTAGAGCGAGTTGCGATGTCACAGGTGGAAGCAGGGGTTGCACGATTCAACCAACCAGAGCCAACAAGCCCACTGACAACCAGAACGATAATAACTAACCGAAGAATGAACTTTCTCATGAATAGTTTTTCCTGACTATTCCAAATCCCAGGGTAAACGCATCTAAATTTTATTGACAAAAGTCGAAGCGATAAGGCATTGAAATCTCCTATGAATGCTGCGTCGGATTCTCGTTTGATTTAACTTAAGCGTAGTGAATTTCAAGGCTCGGTTTCTTTCAGATTCTTAGGGTGTTTTGTCAAATTCTTGCGCGATAACCTTTAGGATACAGCGCTGATCAATTCCTCGCTTTTCGCCCAAAGCTGCTTAGCTTTGTTAGCGTCAAGCGCATACGACCTTACGCCGTCGGCAAACGGGTTGGGCGTGTCATTGATCGGCGCGATCGCACAATCTTCGAGATAGTGTCCACCGATCTCGTCTTTATTCGCCACGACTGCTGCCCAGACCGACGTCGCGGCTGCCTGCGGAATTTCTTTCAACTCTTTCGGCGGCAGACCCGCTTCGGTGCGTGCTGCGTCAACAGTCTTCAAAAGTCCCTGCAAGTCCTCCGGCGAGAAATGGCGGGGTAGATCCGTCAGACTGTTTCCGGGCATCACCGAAGCAGCCCGAATGCCGCGATCTCGATGCCGCCTGTCAAACTCCACAGCGAACAGTGAATTGGCGGTTTTCGACCGACTATAAGCGACCCCTGGATCGTACACCTGCTGCTCGAAATTCGGATCGTCCAAGTCGATATCGGCACCGCGATGCGCGAGCGACGACAGGACTACCAGCCGTCCATTATCGGCGAGCAACGGCTCGATCTGATTGATCAGGGCGAAATGACCCAGATGGTTCGTCCCGAACTGGACTTCAAAGCCATCGATCGTCCGACCGAATGGAGTTGCCATAACGCCAGCGTTAGCGATAATGGAATCGAACGGCTGACGGTCAGCCAACAGTTTATCCGCGCAGGCGCGAACACTTTGCAAGGATGCCAGATCGAGATTGATCAACTCCAGGCTGCCGCCCTGCGACGCGGCATCACGAACCGATGCAGTGGCTAGCTCAGCTTTAGTGAGGTTCCTGACCGCGCCGACGACGCTAGCGCCGTGAGAGACCAGTGAGCGGGCGGTTTCAAGCCCAATGCCTGACGATGCACCCGTAATGAGAAATCGCTTTCCCTTGAGATTAATGCCGGAAAGCACCTCGTCGGCGGTCGATTTTGCACCAAATTTTTCAGCCATTTCTTTTCCTTTCGTTAATTGTGAGTGTAAAAGTTTTGAGCTTTTGCATACCCTATGATCGCCGCTCCTAAATCGCGAGAACCACCTGTTACCAGTGCAACTTTGCCTGCAAGTGTTGTCGTCATGATGGACTCCTTTGGATGTATTACTGCTCAATCAAACGCTGCTTACTATAGCAAGTCTATTTGAGTCATGAATGTAGAACCACCTGAAACGCTTGTGATCATTGAATCGATTGTTTACAAATCAAATGGTTTTGCTATATCGGGATGCCCTTGAGGAACCAACGGCACGGAGAGTGATCGAGCGGATGATGCAGGTCGATCGCCACTTGGTCGCAACGTTTCGCACTGCCGATCGACTACTGCGCTACATACCCACCATCTATCATCAACGTTTCACCTGTTACGAACTATGCCATGTCAGATGATAAAAACAGGACTGCATTTGCAACTTCAAGCGGTGTTCCAGCTCGTCTCTCTGTCTTGTTACCCTAGCGGAACTTAAGTTGAACCATGCCCGCATATTTTAATTGTTCAAGAGTGGCGACATTTGCATTCCAATCAATTCAATGGAGCGCATCAGTTGGGCGTGGTTCATCTGCGCGTTGTCCATTTGAAAAGTTACTCTCGAAATGCCGCCGAGCGATTCGCTGTGACGGCGGATTTTCTCCGCCACTTCTTCGGGACTGCCGACCAGTAATGCGCCGGTTGCGCCGCGCTGCGCGTCAAAATCGGCGCGCGTAACAGGCGGCCAGCCTCTCTCTCTGCCAATTTTAGTAAAGGTTTCGGCGTAGCCCGGAAAAAATTCTTCAACGGCTTGTTCAGTCGTGTCGGCGACATAACCGATTGAATGCAATGAAACTTTCAATGTTTCGGGCGCGTACCCGGCGCGCTTTCCGGCATCGCGGTATAAATCTACGAGCGAGCGAAAGCGATGCGTTTCGCCGCCGATAATGGCAACCACGAGCGGCAGTCCAAGCATTCCGGCGCGGAGGAAAGATTGCGGCGTACCGCCGACCCCGATCCAGATGGGAAAAGGCTTTTGCAGCGGACGCGGATAAATTGCTTGGTTTTCCAGCGCGGGGCGAAATTTGCCCGACCAATCGACCGTTTCATTGTCCCGAATTTTGAGCAAGAGTTCCAGCTTTTCAGCGAAAATCTCGTCGTAATCGCCGAGGCTAAATCCAAATAGCGGAAAGGCTTCGGTGAACGAGCCGCGCCCGACAACCATTTCGGCGCGACCTTTTGAAATCAAATCGAGCGTGGCGAATTGTTGAAACACACGCACCGGGTCAGCCGCGCTCAGCACCGTAACCGCGCTGGTTAGACGGATACGCTCGGTGCGTGCGGCGGCAGCGGCGAGAATAACCGCGTTTGCCGAATCTAAAAATTCATGCCGATGATGCTCGCCGATACCGAAGATATCCAAGCCGGAACGATCCGCCTGCTCTATTCTCTCCAGCAGTTCGGCGACAGACTGCGCGGCATCCGCCGTTTCACCATTCTCACTCGTTCCAACCGAGGCAAAACTGTCAATTCCGACTTCCATATCATTTCCCAAGCGTTTTGCGAATGAAATAGACTTAATCCGAAATAGTAGAAAGCCTTGCTTTACGAGTTAAGCTGCTGTTCTCTCGCTCAGCAAAAACGCCTAACTATCGTCAGCTCAGAGGGGGCGCGCTACTACCGTGATCTGAATTATCAGGGAGCGGAATGAATTCAGTTTCACCGGGAACCGCCGGGAAGCGGCGGTCTTGCCAATCTCGTTTTGCCTGCTCGATACGCGCTGAGCGGCTCGACACAAAGTTCCAGTACTTTGTGCGATCGCCCACTGGTGCCCCGCCGATAATCATTGCTTTTGCCTCAGCCCCCGCACTGATATTTACTGATTCATCCGGCGCTAAAACGGCTAGACGATATGGCTCTAAAGGCTTTCCATTTACGAATAGGCCAGATGTGACGCTATAAACTGCCCTTTCTAAACCTTCTATTGGCGCTAGCTGAAATTGACTACCCTCCGTGAAAACGAGCGCTAGGTAAAGAGTAGCAGAGTAGGTTTTAACTGGTGATTGGTGAGACTGATAGCTACCGGCGATCAAGGTCGCGCTAGTGCCTGTTTGAGTCCACCTCGGTAAATCAGTCGCCGAATAATGTGAAAAGCTGGGTTCAACTTCTTCAGCGATTTCGGGGAGGGCAATCCAGGTCTGAATGCCGTGAAGAGTAGATTCTTTCTCTCTAAAGCTCTCGGGCGATCGCTCAGAATGAACAATACCTTTGCCCGCTGTCATCCAGTTCACCTCGCCCGGAAAGATCTCTTGTACTGTACCTAGACTATCTCTATGCAGAAGACTTCCTTCAAACAAATAGGTAACCGTCGCTAAATTGATGTGTGGATGGGGTCTAACATCGACGCCTTTTCCAGCCGGGAAAATAGCTGGGCCTAAGTGATCAAAGAAGATGAAAGGTCCAACCATTTTTAGGGTTTCACTCGGTAAGATGCGCTGTACGCTAAACCCACCTAAGTCATGCTTTTCGGGCGTAATTAATTGCTGAATACTCATTTTTGTACGATCCATTCTTAGTTGACGTTGTGGACGAAGATACAACCTTAGTTCTGTTTCTGCTTCAGATTCTTGCCTAACTCAACTTCAATGTAATGATGGTGCTAACGAATCTGCTTGGGGGTCTTTCCCGTGAATCGCTTGATGTGCTGCGTCAAATGGCTTTGACTGGAGAAGCCTACTTGTAGGGCAATGTCTGCGATCGCCAAATCTGTTTTCGATAGCATCAACTTTGCCTGTTCCACGCGCTGTTGAATCACGTACTGACGGGGAGAAATTCCCATTGTTTGCTTAAACAAACTCGCAAAGTAAGTCGGGCTAATATTGATTACTTCTGCAAGCTCAGTCAGTGACAAATCTCGATCAAGGTGAGTACGAATATAGCCGAGTACTTGCTGCAATCGGGTGTGCGTTAAGCCTTTGCGCTTGGCTTCAAGGGTTGGCGTTGTAATTGTTAGCATGGTTCAAAGATTGGCAATTTGCTCAACAAAACAGGCAAAAGCTAGCCATCGCGCATTCGATCACTGCAATATAGCAAAACCATTTGATTTGTAAACAATCGATTCAATGATCACAAGCGTTTCAGGTGGTTCTACATTCATGACTCAAATAGACTTGCTATATTTTGCATTGCCGATCGACTACTGCGCTACAAACCCACCATCTACCAGCAATGTTGCACCTGTTGTGAACGATGCCATGTCAGATGATAAAAACAGAACTGCATTTGCAACTTCAAGCGGTATTCCAATCCGTCCGATCGGGTGAAGTCCTGCCATGTAAGCTTTGACTTCATCCTGCCCACCTGTCGCTGCTTCAAACATATCTGTTTCGATTACCGCTGGTGCAACGACATTGATGCGAATACCCGCTTTGGCATATTGGAGCCCAGCAGCTTTTGTTAAACCGATTACCGCGCTTTTACTCGCGGTGTAGAGGGGGAAGGTAGGAAATGCAACGACTCCATTTGCAGATGCCATATTGACGATCGCACCACTTCCCTGTTTCAACATCTGAGCGATTTCATGTTTCATCGACAACCAAACGCCTTTGACATTGACGTTCATCGTGCGATCATATTCCGCTTCTGTTTGCTCAATTAATGAGGGGTTTTCGCCGATAGTTGCTGCATTATTAAAGGCAATATCTAACCGACCAAAAACACTCACCGCTTTATCAACCATTGCTTCAACATCGGCTTCTTTTGTGACATCTGCTTGCACAAAAATCGCCTCTCCGTCAGCTTCCTTAATCAATCGAACAGTTTCTTGACCTTCATCCATTCGACGACCCACCACCACCACCTTTGCTTGTTGTTGGGCATAAGCGATCGCGGTAGCTCTACCGATTCCCGATGTCCCTCCCGTCACTAAAGCAACCTTGTCTTTAAGCATCATGATAGTTACCTCTTGTTGTGAATGATTATGTTACTTGCGTCAAAAACTCAATGGGCAGCAATACGTGTAGAAGCCAGCAATAAGAAGCGCCTCCTACAACCAGGATGAGTACGATCCTGGCTGCGTGCCCCATAAATCTAGTCCCGTCAGTTCCATGCCGATCAATACTGACCTACGGCGATCGGCAACTCACGTTCAATGGTTCGCAATCGTTGCGAAAAATCATTCAAGATACGTTGACGAACTGCATCTGTTTGGCGAACGGGGGCATAAACAATCTGCGGAGCAAGAACGTCAAAACCAGCGAATTGCAGCATCCCTCGCTGAATTGGGCGCAGAATAGCATGGATATCACCGTTAAAACCGCCTGCAAGATAGTCCTCTTCTGTGCTACCTGTGGTCAACGAGAGCATTGCTTGCTTACCTCGAAATCTGCCCGTTTCATAAATATGTCCATTACCGTAAACACGCCCCATAACAAAGACGCGATCGACCCACCCCTTTAAAATTGCAGGGACACTGAACCACCACAAAGGGAATTGCCAAATCATCAGATCGCACCATTCCAGTTTTTGGATCTCAGCTTCAATTTCTGGAATGAATCCTCCAACTTCAGTTGCATACATCTCTTCAAGTTGCTGCTTAAAGTAGTCAGGATCTTTGACAGACGTAAAGTTGCGGCGATCGGATGCAGGGTCAAATCTCATGGTATGGAGATCTGAATATTGAACATCATTCCCAGAGTCTTTGAACGTGTCAATTGCTGTCTGAAACATTGCTCCGTTAAAGCTTTTCGACTCTGGGTGTGCAAGAACAATCAAAACTTTCATGTGAGTTATCTCGTTTTCTAAGTTTCTAAACTTTTGCTAGGGCTGGATAATCCAGATAGCCTTTTTCACCACGGGTATAGAACGTGGCTGGGTCAGGCGAGTTGCGATCCTGGTTGCAAAATGGCGGGTTTAGGCATTGATATTTGCTGGCTCCTACACTTAGTCGCGATCGATTAGTGTGTTTGAAGGTAAGTTGGGATCGATCGCCTTACGCGCACTGTCAATGCCCACGACGGGAAGTGTACCCGGATCGAGCAAGCCGACTTGAACCAATACACTTGCCTGATCCCAGTAAATGTGTTCGTGGGCTATTTTGCCGTCACGGAACTGGACGATCGCTACTACTGGCACTTCCACCCGTTTTCCGGTGGGAGCAACGCCAGGTAGCATCCAGTCCATCTGGATCGTATGAGTGAACGTAGACACCATTTCATCGACGAGTTGATCCGTTCCGATCGTGCGCGAGATTAGGGTCAACTCCGTGTCCGGCGGCATCTGTGGAATGAGGTATTTGGAATAAAACTCGCGCACTGCTGGTTTCCCGACTCCCCCAGTCATTACCGGGATGTGGTTAACGTAAGCATCTTCAACCATCGTAGCGAGGGCATCTTCAGTACTGTGAGTGCCAAACTCGTACTGTAAATGCTCTTCCCAAAGTGCTTGCAAAGACTCCTGGGCTGGTGTCAAATTGGTAGTTGCTTGTAAATTTGCTTGTCCGTCTACAGTTTGCTCTTTGACCATGATTAAATACTCCTGGTTCTATCTATTTAAAGTGTCTTGAGTTCCAATGCTTGACTGCTTTCAGATTCTTAAAATGATTTGTCAGATTCTTGTGATGTTAGTGAACTTGTTTCAATGGACGTATAAGCATTCAGCGCCTGTTTCGCGAATCAGTTTGGCGGTTTTTTCACCTTCTGCGTCGGTCGCGTCTGCCTGAGAATACGACCTTTGCTCCAGCAGCACCGAAGGCGATAACTTAGTTAAGCTTTCCTTCGGAACGCTGCGCGAACGCTAACACCGTTGCACGACCAATTCCCGATGTGCCACCAGTGACTAACGCCACTTTATCTTGCATTATCATTCTGTTTCTCCTGTTTTAATTTCATCGGTTTGTCTCAGGTAAGTTTGTCTCAGCAACTCAGTGACTTCTTGCGCGATCGCAATCAGGGCATGATTAACTGAAGAGTCGCGAAGAGAACCAGTCTGAGGTGTACCTTCATGCCCAGGATTATTCTTGCCTTGTACTAGTGAATGCGTCATAGAACTATCCTCAATGAAATAGTGATTTGTGATTGAATAAATCAATACCCAGAAATTCAGTTGTTGGCATGGTAACTGTTGTCATAGTTCAAAAAGTGGCAATTTTGTTCAGTGAAACAGGCAAAATCCTAGCCATCAAAATTAGATAACTTACCGCACTTACAGACAAATCAGATATGAATTGGGAGCAAAGATCGGGGAACTTAATGACTTGCAGCAATTATGGCTGCCATCAACTCCGTCGTGTTCCAGTGCCCGATATACCGACTTCCATTGATAAACAGGGCTGGGGCAGTCGTTACTCCGCTCTGTATTCCGCCTTCGATATCTTCATTGATGCGATCAACATGCACTTGTTTAGACAACTCTTTGAGAAATTGAGGAATGTCAAGCCCTAAATCATTGGCGTACTCGACAAGATAACCGTTCTCCAACCTTTGTTGATGGTCAAATAAAGTATCGCTCATTAACCAAAACTTTCCTTGGGCGGCGGCAGCTTCGGCGGCTTGGGCTGCCCGTTGAGCATGGGGATAAATCTGTGTTTGTGGAAAATGACGGAAGATGAAGCATAAATAATCTTCTCCAAAAGCAGCACTAAGCTCTCGTTTGATCGCTTTAATCATCTTGTAAACGTTCGCACTTCTAGAGCATTGATAGTCTCCATACATCACCAGCACTACCTTGGCACTCAACACACCTTGAATCCAATCTTGGGCTGAAGGCGGTACAAGTAAGGAACTGCGGCTACCATCGTCGTTCATCTTTCTAAATCTGCATCAAGCATGGAACTTTGCAATTAATTTGCTCAATTCATTGCCTGGATGACTGTTTGCATAAATTCAATATAGGCGATCGCCTTCAAGCCGTCGTCTATAGCGAGTTAAATTTTTTACAGTACAAATTGATAGAGTAACCATTCCATCGTGGAGTAGAAGGCTAGCTATAACTTAAGTTATAATCGGGCGCATCAATTCGTTTAGGAAATACATCAATTCGCAGATTAACTGTCAGAGTAGGCAGTATCGTTCGTCAAACGTTCCTTTCCCAATAGGACGGATTCCTAAATCGCTGAACTAGGAAATTAATAAACACCTGAACACGCCGCGAATGCTTACGATTCGGTAAATATAATGCCTAAAAGCAGTTCGTCCAGATTAAAATTAACCTGGACGAACTGCTAAATTTATAGTTGAACTTTAGTCGCTAGCAGTGTGACCACATCAGCATGAGCTAGCACCACATCGGGGTTACGCTGAAGTGCCCTATCATACTTCACAGCAAAGTCATTTCCAACTTCATCAGGTGTGAGTAGAATCTGAACATCAGCAATGAGAGCAGCGATCGCCTCGGAAGTGACAGGCTCATCAGAGTGGATTAACTCATCAATTTGCACAATCAATTCTGAGAGGCGATGCAACCAGGCAAATTGATCGTGATTGATCACCAGTTGCAGCAATTCACTGTTAGATATCTGTCCGCGCACTTGTTCGTAACGAATACGCTCTGTATCCAACAACAGTTTATGCAAATGCAATAACTTGATGCGTATATTGGTCAGAAGTTGATGTTGGGTAATGCGGTTTTGAAGCGTGTTAAGCATGAATGTGTCCCATCCTTTCATTTCGGTAATCGTCGATCGCTTGCAGGATTTCGGCTTCAGTGTTCATCACAAAAGGACCATAGCGCACCACAGGTTCATTCAGCGGCACTCCAGCAATCAGCAATAGATCAAGGGGCTGGGTGGCATCCGCAGGATTGGCGATCGCCACTTCCTCACCATCAGGTGCAAAAATCACCATTTGCCCATCCTCACCCCGTTCCTGCTCAGTGCCAAACAAACCAGACCCATCGAGGACATAGGTAAAGGCGTTGTACTCTTCCGGTATCGGTTGAACAATGCTTGCTCCCGGTTGTAGCGTGAAGTGCAGGTAGATAATCGGGGTGCGGGTTTCAATCACCGCTTTCGCCCCCAACGCTTCTCCCGCAATCACGCGCACCGTCACGGCCCCATCTTTGGTCTGAGCCACCGGAATCTGCGCTGATGGAATTTCCTGATAACGAGGAGCAATCATCTTGTCCCGCTGCGGCAAGTTGACCCACAGTTGAATGCCGTGCAGTCGCCCGCCCGTGCGGGTAAACTCAGCTTCTGGCATTTCGGAATGCACTACGCCTGCCCCAGCGGTCATCCACTGCACATCACCGGGATTGAGCAGTCCGGCATGACCGAACGAATCTTTGTGTTCCAACCGTCCATCCAGGACGTAGCTGACGGTTTCAAAGCCACGATGGGGATGATCCGGTGCGCCCTTTGCTTGACCGGACTTCAGATTCACGGGACCCAATTCATCGAGGAGGAGAAAGGGGTCAAACTCGGAAAAGCTACTCTTGGGAAAGGGACGACGCACCAAGAAGCCTGCTCCTTCAAGCGTTTCTACACTATTAATGATTCCAGCAACGGTTCGGAGTGTTTGAGTTTGAGTTGTCATACAGTTGCCTCCAATCAGACAGTTTATACGATTTATCTTATATATGATTAGTCATATAATAGCATAGAAGGATATAAATTCTATGGGTAGGGCTTGTCCTCCCTGTTCGTTCGGTAAACCGCCTATGTCTCTTGCCCATGTGATTCTGGGTCTGCTCCAACAACAGGAGCGGACAGGCTACGACCTCAAAACCAAGTGCTTTGACGATTGCATTTCCCATCTGTGGCCAGCAGATCAGGCACAGATTTATCGGACTTTAGACAAACTGGAGTCACAGGGGTGGATTACCTGTACTGTTGAGATTCAGCACGATCGCCCCAATCGCAAGGTTTACCGGATTACTGAAGCAGGTGAAGCAGAGTTAACCCACTGGCTCCAGACGCATCATCCGTTGCCCGTGCTGCGAGAGCCGTTGCTGGCGCAACTCTATTTTGCGGCTCAGTTGCCTAACGAGGAGATCGTGTATCTGCTAGAGCAGGAACTGGAAGCACGGCAAGAAAAGCTAGCCCAGTGTGAGACGATCGAGGCTCTATCTTTGAGTAATCCGACTGCATCGCGTGAACAAAAACTGCACCGACTGGTTTTGGACTTAGTGAAGCAACGGGAACAGACTTATTTAGATTGGTTGGAAAAGGCGATACGTGCTGTGCACACGCTGCGCGATCGCAACAATTCGTAGCCAATCAACGTAAATTCCTTCTTCTAACCCACATTCCGCACCCCCAACTGGCACATACGCGGATTGAGGAAGTAAAAGTGAATCATCGGAGATAATAAT
>NZ_JAUBTV010000092.1:0-27504 GCF_036705145.1 Microcoleus sp. B5-D4
GTTAGACTAAAAAAAGCTTTATGGCTTTGATTTTTGAAAAATACCAGTAAGATAATCACATCTGCGGAATGTGGGATCCAAAACTTAGGCAACCAAATTGATGCAAAATTTGATGAAAGTGCAACTGTATTAACGGCGTGGGTACAATCAGCGCCAAGTTCAATTGTTAGTGCCGGGGCGATCGCCACTCAAGAAGCTTTTAAAATAGCACACAACATCCGTTTTGAGAACCTGCCAACAAATCTGCAATCCAAATTTGCTAGGGCTGGGATGCGTGAGGGAATCTGAAATGTTCAAGAAGCAGCAAAAGTATTTGAATCCATACCCGCCCAAATTCGTGCCCAAGGCCCAGAAGCAATTCGCAACTTCTGTCAAGATAAAGATTGGATTGACATACTCACCGACATCTTATGTGCGGTGATTCTTGACGCTTCACTGACTGACGCTACGCCCGGTAGTCTTACTCTGTCTCTGCGTCCGTTTATAGTCGTGGCAATGCCCTATCCCGACTTTGTTTATATTTTTTGCTGCATTCTCATCTCGATCGTGTTCAGTACCACAATTCAAGCACTGAACCGAGCGGATTTTCAAGTCCAATTTTCCCCATTTAAAGCCGCAATCTGAGCAAACCTGACTTGTTGGTTCCCACCTACTAATTACTCTAAAGTCTCGACCAAATTTCTCAGACTTCGCCTCGCACAAAGTTCGGAATTCTCTCCATCCCTGAAGACTAATCGCTCTAGCTACTTTGCGGTTTTTGACCATCCCAGATACATTTAAATCTTCCAAAATAATAGTTTGGTTTTCACTAACTATTTTGGTAGACAGCTTATGCAAGAAATCTTTGCGGGTATCTGTAATTTGATTGTGCAACTTGGCTATTTGAATCCGAGTTCTGTTTCTGCGTTTCGAGTCTTTGGGTTGCCGAGCTAGCTTTTTTTGGAGTTGGCGAATTTTTCTGTCTAATTTTTTGTAGTCAGGACTTTCTGCTTTTTCAGCATTACTCATCACAGCAAAAGTTTTAATCCCCAAGTCAATACCGACGCTGTGGTTTTTGGCGTCGATTTGAACTGGTGCAACTTCTACTACAAAGCTTAGAAAATAGCGATTAGCACAGTCCTTGATTACCGTGACAGAGCTAGGTTCAGACGGTAATTCCCTAGACCATATAGGGTTGACGATTCCAATTTTGGCTAAGTAGACACCATTGCCTTTAAAGGAAAACCCTCCAATCCTAAAACGCGCCGATTGGTTATTTGTTCTTTTCTTGAATTTAGGATATCCGACTTTACGACCTTTCCGCTTTCCTTTACAGGAGTTAAAAAAGTTCTTAAAAGCAATATCCAAGTCGGCAACCGACTGTTGTAATGGAATATTTGAGACTCCAGACAACCATGCACGTTCAAGAGTTAGTTTAGCCTGAGTGATTACTAGCTTTTGCAATTCACTAGACTTAGGCTTCTTTCCTAGTTGCTTACAAAGCGCAAGAGCATCATTCCAGACAACCCGAACACATCCAAACAACTGAGCCAAGCCCCGCTGCTGTTGGTCTGTCGGATAAATTCTGTACTGATATCTTGCTTTCATGGCTGTGCTAGTATTGATCTGTACCTTTGATTGTATATTGGTCTACATAAAATGACAACTACTTTTCGGAGAGAACCGTCTATTTGGTATTACTGAACAAACACAAAAATTTCTGGCTATGACTGAAGCGACAATTTAAACAGTTGACAATTGACAGTTGACAGTTGACAGTTATGATACCCGAATCAAACCGTTTATGAAACGCGGATTTAAGACTCTATTCATGATAGTTATTTATGTCCGCGCTTTTGGGTAGCGGTTGCTTGTAGCAACATTTTCAAATGATTGGAAAACATAAATAGTATGGATTCAGTAGAAAAAACTCAAGATCAGCAGCATCCGCAATACAAGCGCGATCGAGCCAGTGTCGATACTTTATTAGCAGGAGAAACAACCGACTACAATTTATCGGAATTAGCAAGATTGATAATTCGCTACCGAGGCTTTCCCGGTGCTAGAGATATCCAATCCGACTTAAAAAAAGTCCTGCAAAAATGGAATCATACCGAAGAAACTCTTTACGAACAAACCCGTAAAATTCATGCCAAAGGTGAGGTTTACAGGAAACAAAAAAGCGATCAAGAAGATTGGGTCTAACTTGAGAAACCGGGTTTTTGGCCGTTGATGCGGGCTGTAACGCGTCTTCTCGTAAAAAACCTGGTTTCTGACGGGTCGTGCGTCTACGAATATTGAAGCAAAGTGCTAGCGCTCCTAATTCGACTCAAGTGCGCGCCACAAAGCTCATGCTCCAAAAACTATATTGTATCAAAAACCGCAAAATTACCCAATGGCGTCACATCGCTTAGACTAGCCCCTTGAAAGATAACCACATAACGGGTGCCGAGTTTAATTGCCGTAGCAGGGACCGCACCTACTCCATTCAGATTCAAAGTTAGCTCTTCAAAAGAGAACTTCTGGACATCAGCAATAAAACTCGTTAGATTAACTTTGTCCTCAACGTCAAAGTCTGTAATCACATCTGCATCTTCTGCTAAGCTGGGTAAATCTCGGGCGATCACAAATATATCGTTTCCACCGCTACCTGTGAGGATATCTTGACCGAGATCGCCCCTCAGTATGTCATCCCCGCTGCCGCCAAACAGGACATCGTTTTCTTTACCGCCCACGATAAGGTCATTGCCTTCTCCTCCCGAGAGAGTATCGTTGTCATTGTTACCGATCACATTGTCGTTGCCAGCACCGCCGTCAATCTCATCCGATCCTTTACCCCCGTTCATACTGTCGGTGCCTGCCCCTCCGAAAATTGTATCGGCTCCTAGCATTCCGTTAATGATATCAAGGTCGGTTGTTCCGGTAATATAGTCGTTGCCAGATAGCGCAAAGATTGGTTTGCCAGCAGCCTCCGGGGGAAGTGATGAGAGCAAAACATCGTCATTATTGTCTGAGAGGTTGTAAAATATCCCATTGCTAACAGTGTTTGCTGGTTGCCCAGTAGGATTGCCGGGGCCGGGGGCATTGATTGCAGGTGTCGCGATCGTTACAGGTGTAAGTCTCGGCGGAGGTGGAGGTGGCGTCGGTGTACTAAATATAGGATTTATACCGCCTAATGCTGCTGACTTACGTATGATAACAGGAGAATCAGTACCCATGATATTGACTTCAAAACTGTCGCCGCTCATTGCTTTAATCCTACTTAAAATATGCTGTTTCTCGGAATTTTTGCTTTTTTGCCTTGACGCTGCACCCAATGGATTTATCATCAAAAAGTCAACCCAAGGCTGAGGTAGCATATCTTTATAGCAAATATATTGATACACTTCCCCCGCAAATCACCTGTGCAGTTATGCTGAAATCTCCAACTAGATGCTATCTTTAGTTGTAGGTTTTAGAGAAGGCGATCGCACTTTTTGAAATACAAATAAAAGCAACTAATAAACTAATTTCGTAAAAATTACTGAACTTAGGCACCAGAAACCATTAGCCGGATTTCTCTAAGCGTTCGCCAAAGCTATCGGCTAGAGAAATCCGGTTTTTATAGTTTCACCAGTCCATTAACAGAGTTTTTCCCCAGGCTGCTTTACTTAGAAGGAAGCGCATAGAAGGTTACACCTTCATCCCGGAAATTAGGCAACTCATTAATCACTTTCTGCCTGGTAGCTGGGTCAGCGGTGTAAAAGTGGGTAATAGCTTGTGAATTTCTCCGTTCAGCGTCTAGATTCGCGAAACGGTAGACGGGAATTGCACCGGGAAACGAAGAGGCATAGGCACTGAAAACGTCACCCTGATCTGTAAACTGAGGCAAGTTGCTTTTCACTAATGCTATTGACCCTGGATCGGCGGTGTAAAAATAAGTTCCTGTCGCCGTATTCAAGAAGCGGCGAACCTGGACGTTACCCGCACCGGGAGCGATAAATTCGTCGCCTTCACTGCGATAGCGGGGGTTGGTAAGCCGATCGGCAATTTCAGTGGGATTTGAGGTATAAAAGTGCGCCTGGGCGACATTATCCCAGAAGCGTCGGACAGGAGCATTGGTGCCAGGAGCAGTGCCGCCACCAGCAGTGCCGCCACCAGGAGTGCCAGCGCCACCAGGAGGAGTGACACTTCCAGGGTTGCCGTTGACATCAATAGTTTGACCTGTTAAAGAATCTTTCCATGTTACCTCGCCAGCGTTAGTGGAGGCCTGTAACGTGAAGCTTTCAGGGAGAATCGCATCAGGTAGGGCATCGTAGGTGGTGACGCGAACTACATAGTCAAAAGGAGCCTCACTGGTGAGAAGCCCTCCTGCAATCCTGGAATTGGTATTAAAAAAAGTAACGTCATTGTTGGATGCTACTGGAAAAGTACCCGGAAGAATTATATTGTCACCTTTGCTATTTTTAGGGATTTTATAGACTTCTAGGTAGGGATCGAATGTAGCACCGGGGCCTTTAAACAGGTCAATGGTGACAGGTTGGCTGGCAAATTCAACCTGTAAAATGTAATCTTTATAGCGCGTGGTTGCAGCATTGTCACTGGTATCGGGGGTAAGTATTCCCTTGTCTGTTGTGTTTAAAGCATTGTTAATTTGCTTGGTTGTCATGGTTTTTGCACCTTAAATTATTGCGAACAAATTTATAGCAGAAAGAGCGCTCTTACTGGGCGAAAAGCACAGCAGGCTCTATGTGAAACAAGAGTTTGAAGGGGTGACACCGCCGATAAGATGCAGGCTGCAAGGCAGCCCCATCGGTTCAAGTCACATTTAGTAGGGGCCTGAACGCCTGGATATGAATGTACCCAGCCCAAATATCTATAACCCGCTCCCCCCCACGACTACATTGAAAATTGTCCTAACTATCGAGGCAACTGCTAGAATAGTCATTCCTATTAGAGTTGAGATGTTCTCGCTAAATCCACCCTGATTCAACAATAAGCCGGTTATGGCGGCGGCGTATGTGATAAAAAGTTATAAATAGTTAGTATTTGGCCTGCGCGTTATAATGATTATCAGGGGAACACCCCATTAGCGTAGTGATTTGGCTACTGCAACCCTCCCCAGGCGGGAACCTAAAAATTCCCAATGTAGGTGATCCGGTCGAAATTGCTAATTTTCTATAAATAAATGACTGTTGACGAAGCCCTCCTTTTTTTAGAATCCGTTCTTCAACCAGAACAGCTCAACGATATTCAAGAGCTAGTATTTCGGCAAACTTGGGAAGGACGCTCTTATCCAGAGATTGCTAAGACGGCTGGTTATGATGCTGAGTACATCAAACTCGTCGGCTTCCAATTGTGGCAACTCCTCAGTCGAGTATTTGGGGAAAAGGTTAATAAAAGTAACGTTCACTCAGTCTTGCGGCGAAAGGCACCACAAATGCAAGTAGTCACAGCACCATCAAACAGTACCTCTATTGATGAGATTAGAAATACTCAAGCCGATCGAAGTGACACTACTGCTCACTGGGTAACAGTTCAAGGATCGACTGCCAATAAATGTCAAGATTGGGGTGAGGCGCTCGATGTCTCTGATTTCTATGGACGTACAGAAGAACTAGCTTTATTAGAGCAGTGGCTCGTGCGCGATCGCTGCCGTCTAGTGATGGTATTGGGTATGGGCGGCATCGGCAAAACGGCGATTTCCGTCAAGATAGCAAAACGCATTCAGGAGCATTTTGATTATGTCATCTGGCGAAGTCTCCGCAACGCTCCACCCCTCCTCGACCTTCTAGCAGATTTGATTCACTTTCTCTCGAAACACAAGGAAACCGTTTTTTCGGATACTGTAGAGGGCAGAATCTCGCAGCTACTTGGATATTTACGAGCCTCGCGCTGTCTTTTGGTTCTCGATAATGCCGAGTCAATTTTGCGATCGGGCGATCGCACGGGTGGCTATCGAGAAGGATATGAGGGTTACGGTCAATTGCTTAGCTGTCTGGCAGAAACCCCCCATAAAAGTACCATTGTGTTAACCAGTCGGGAGAAGCCGAAAGAACTAGCAACACAGGAAGGGGAAACCCTACCCGTTCGCTCATTACAACTGCCTGGTTTATCCACAGAAGCAGGAAAGAGAATTTTTCAAGACAAGGGTGCTTTTTCAGGGTCAGAATCCGAATGGAAAGCTCTGATTGAACACTATGCTGGGAATCCGTTAGCATTAAAAATGGTAGCTCCTGTTATTCGAGATTTATTTGATAGCAGTCTTTCTAATTTCTTAGAATTATTAAACCAAGTTACCTTAATTTTTGATGATATTCGCAATCTCTTAGACCGACAGTTCAATCGCCTATCTGCTTTTGAAAAAGAGGTAATGTACTGCGTCGCCATCAATCGAGAGCCAGTCTCATTTTTAGAAGTGCAGAAAGGTTTAGTAATAGAACTGTCGCCAACGGAACTCCTAGAGACGTTTGCTTCTCTTGGAAGGCGATCGCTCATTAAAAAAACCACAGGTGGCTTTACTCAACAACCCGTCGTCATGGAATACATAACAGAACAGTTAATCGAACAGATATGCCAAGAAATAATTACTGCTAAAATTGACCTTTTCAAGAGCCATCCTCTCATCAAAGCTCAAGCAAAAGACTATGTGAGGGATACTCAATCTCGCCTGATTCTCAACCCCATTGCCAAGCGACTACTCTCTTGTTTTGAAAGCCAGCGATCGCTAGAAAATCAGCTCAATCTCATTCTTACATATCTGCGAGGAAAGCCCGCACGGGAAACGGGATATGCCGCTGGGAATGTTATTAATCTCCTGCAGCAGATACAGACAGATTTAAGCGGCTAGGATTTTTGTAATTTAACGATTTGGCTAGCTTATTTACCCGATGCAAATTTACATTAAATAAACTTTTCTGGTGCTGATTTAGCTAGTTCAGTTTTTGCTGAAAACTTTGGTAGTGGTTTGTCAGTTGCCTTTAGTTGAGAGTGAAAACTATTAGCGATGGGCTCTACAAATGGTGAAATTCAGTTGTGACAACTCCCAGAAGCTAGACTAATGATGAGCAGCAAAGGACACGCCAGAGAGTTAACCGATTTGAGAGATGAGTTTCACTTTCAGCCGATCGCCTGCTGCTGTTATTGTCTGCCCTAACAACTCGCTTGACTTAGGCATGGACAGGGCTGGGTGGGCAATGCCCACCTTATCCATTTTTTAACAGTCAACTGTTAACTATCTTCAAACCATCTCTGGCGAAACTTGCATTGCCGGCTGTGGCTGGAACTGGAACAGCGAATAAACCACATTGCGGCGGATATCCGTCATCATGTCCAAAAACAGCTCGTAACCTTCAGTTTTGTACTCGATCAGCGGGTCTTTCTGCCCGTAACCACGCAGCCCTACAGACTCGCGCAAAGCATCCATTTGTTGCAAGTGTTCCCGCCACAAAGTATCAATTTGCTGCAAAATAAAGAACCGTTCCGCATCTCGCATCAATTCAGCTCGGATTGCATTAACTTCCGCTTCCTTCATGTCGTAAGCATTGCGGACTTGTTCGTGCAAGAAAGTTTTAATTTCCTCAACTGACAAATCTTCTAGCTGATCCGGTGTCATGTCAGCCAGCAGATAAACAAATTCTTTCACCTTGCTGACAAGTTTGTCGAGTTCCCATTCTTCTGAAGGTAAATCGGGATTGATGTATGCTCCCACGATGTCATCCATCGTCTGTTCGGCATACCTAATTACCTGTTCCTTGGAATCCAAACCTTCCAATACTCGGCGACGTTCCGCATAGATTGCTCGACGCTGATTGTTCATCACTTCGTCGTATTCAAATACCTGCTTGCGGATATCGTAATAGTAGGTTTCGACTTTTTTCTGAGCGCCTTCGAGGGAACGAGTCAGCATTCCAGATTCGATCGGCATATCTTCCTCAACACCGAAAGCCTTCATCAAACCGGCAACCCGTTCGCCGCCGAAAATCCTCAGCAAATTGTCTTCCAAACTCAAGAAAAACCGCGTTGAACCAGGGTCTCCTTGGCGTCCCGCCCGGCCGCGCAACTGATTGTCGATCCGGCGCGATTCGTGGCGTTCCGTACCGATGACGTGCAAGCCTCCCAACTGCACGACTTCATCGTGTTCGGTGCTGGTAAAAGCATCGTACTCCTTGCGAGTTAGATTGTAAGCTTCCCGCAATTTTTGAATTACTGGGTCTTTTGTCGGCGCTTTTTCCGAAGCTATAGCCACGATATCATCGGCTTGCAATTCCGTGAGCGATCGCTCGCCGTACTCCTTCACCGCCAATTCCACCGCCGCCTTGAGCATTTGCTCGGCCTCTTTCGATAGCTGCGTCGGGAAAATCTGCGCCGAAGCTTTCCAAGACTTAACCTTTTTGGCAGTTTGACCAAAACCTTGAGCTGCGGGGCGGCCGCCAATACCGGGTACTTGCACCAGCGAAAAACCGTCCTCATCCTCGGGCCGCACAATCCGGGGCATAAGATACTCGCGCAACTTCAGGCGGCCCATGTACTCAGAATTACCGCCCAAAATAATATCAGTACCGCGTCCCGCCATGTTTGTCGCGATCGTCACAGCGCCTTTGCGTCCGGCTTGAGCAATAATTTCTGATTCCCGTTCCACATTTTCCGGTTTAGCATTCAACAAATTGTGAGGAATTTTCCTCTCCAGCAGCAGCCGCGACAGCAACTCGGACTTTTCAACACTTGTCGTGCCCACCAGCACCGGCCGACCGATCTCGTGCATTTCCGCGCAGTCCTGAGCGATCGCATTCCACTTCCCGGCCTCCGCCTTGTAAACCATATCCGAAAGATCAGTGCGGCTCGTAATCCGGTTAGTGGGAATCAGCGTTACTTCCAGATTGTAAATCTTCTCAAACTCCGTCTCCTCTGTCTTCGCCGTCCCCGTCATCCCCGACAGCTTCGGATAAAGCAAAAAGAAATTCTGATAAGTAATCGTCGCCAGCGTCTGAGTTTCCGGCTGAATTTCCGCCCGTTCCTTCGCTTCGATCGCCTGGTGCAAACCGTCACTCCAGCGCCGTCCCGGCATCACCCGGCCGGTAAACTCATCCACAATCACGACTTCGCGATCGGGAGTGACGATGTAGTTAATATCCTTAATAAACAATTCCTTCGCCTTAATCGCATTAAAAATGTAATGCGCCCAAGGGTCAGCCGGGTCGTACAAATCCGTAACACCCAACAACCGCTCAGCTTCACCAAACCCTTCATCGGTCAGTAGCACATTCCGAGCCTTTTCGTCAACCTCGTAATGTTCTTCATTTTCCTTTCTCAGAGCAGCAGCTACCTCAGCCGCCCGCATATACTTCTCACTGGGGCGTTCCACCTGGCCGGAAATAATTAAAGGCGTCCGTGCTTCATCAATCAGCACCGAGTCAACCTCGTCAATCACGCAGAAATTAAAAGGACGCTGCACTACATCTTCCATGACAGTAGCCATGTTGTCGCGCAAATAGTCAAAGCCGACTTCGCTGTTAGTGGCGTAGGTAATATCGCAGTTATAATTTTTCTTTCGTTCCACCTGATCCATGCCCTGCTGAATCAGTCCCACAGTCAATCCCAGGAAGCGGTGCACTTGCCCCATCCATTCCGCGTCCCGCCTTGCGAGATAATCGTTGACGGTGATGATGTGTACGCCTTTACCGTTGAGGGCGTTGAGGTAAGCCGGCAGCGTCGCCACGAGAGTTTTGCCCTCACCTGTTTTCATTTCGGCAATTTGGCCTTTGTGCAGGATAATGCCGCCGAGGAGTTGGACATCAAAGTGGCGCAGCCCCAAAACCCGCTGTCCCGCTTCCCGCACCACTGCAAAAGCCTCCGGCAAGATTTCGTCTAGGATCTCTTTCTCTTCGTTGAGAGATTTAGCTTTTGCCAGACGTTCTTGAAACTCCGCCGTTTTGCCTCTGAGGCCGTCGTCTGAGAGTGCGCGGAAGTCTTCTTCCAAAATATTGATATCAGCTACCCAAGGCTGAAATTTTCTCAGTTTGCGCGCGTTGGGATCGCCTAGCAGATTTTTAAACATGGCAGGAGAGGCAGATTTTTAATAATTTAGCTATTAGCTTTCAGGGTTACGGGCTGTAGTGTTAGCCACAACATATACCCTCCCCGATTGTAGCAACCATTGGCCCTCCTGGGCCGTCGCTGGGGGCGATCGACCGATTTTGGATTTTAGATTTTGGATTTTAGATTGAAGTTGGTGAAGGTGGGCGGCGATCGCCACTCAGGTATATGTGCTTATTGACAATTCCAGGTGGTAACAGGCTTTCTGGCCTGTTCCACAAGAGATTAATGTTTTTGTAGGATTAATTTCCGCAACAGGCTTTCCGGCCTGTTCCACAAGAGGTTCATGTTTTTGTGGCATTAATTTAAGCAACAGGCTTTCCGGCCTGTTCCACAAGAGATTAATTTAATGTTTTTGTGGGGTGGGCATCTTGCCCGCCCCGATCGCCCTTATTGAAAATGCTCTCACATCTGAGCCCAGATTAATCCTAGTTTTAAACAGGCCTGGGCACTTCGTAAGTCAAAAAGTCGTAAGCCATTTTCGTATTCGGAAAAATAGCCTGCGCTTCCTTGAGCAAATCATCCAGGACGATCGCATTCCCCGGAGCGTAACGCGGGCTAAAATGCGTCATAATTAGCTGTTTCGCCCCAGCGATCAAAGCAACTTGAGCCGCCATTGTCGAAGTTGAATGCAGGCGATCGAAGGCCATTTGAGCATCTTGATGAGCAAAAGTAGCTTCATGAACCAACAAATCAGCGTCCTTCGCTAATTCCACGGCCCCGTCACAAAAAACCGTGTCAGTACAATAAACAAACTTGCGCCCGACTTGATCCGGGCCACAAAAATCAGTACCTTTAAACTGTCGCCCGTCCTCTAACTTTACCGTCTTTCCTTGTTTTAACTCGCCGTAAATTGGCCCGGAAGGAATACCCGCTGCCTTCGCTTTTTCTACATCAAAATGTCCCGCACGATCTTTCTCAGTTACTCGATAACCAAAAGCAGTAACTCGGTGCTTCAAAGGGCCACAACTAACAATATATTCGTCATCTTCATAGATAACTCCCTCGTGAATTTTGTGTACCTTCACCGGGTAAGAAAAATGAGTTTGAGAATAACGAACGCCAGCTTGCAAATATTCTTCAAGTCCCGGAGGCCCGTAAAGATCGATGCGCTTGACATTCCCCGCCAAACCGCAGCTAGCCAGCAAACCCATTAAGCCGAAAATATGGTCGCCGTGCAGGTGAGTGATGAAAATGCGGCTTAGTTGGCTGACTTTGAGATCGCTGCGGAGAAACTGGTGCTGAGTTCCTTCGCCGCAGTCAAACAGCCAGAGTTCCGCTCGCTGGGGCAAGCGGAGGGCGATGCTGGAAACGTTGCGCGATCGCGTGGGTACGCCGGAGCTAGTTCCGAGAAATGTAATCTGCAAGAGTCAAATCACCTCAATTAAGTCTTAAAAAATATGTTACATATATCCAGAGTGCGACAAATCCGACATATAGGAAATAGTCGCAGGCAGGAACCGGGATAAATCGCTGTTCCTGCGAACATCTCTTCGCTAAAATCATTTTTGACAAGCGCACAGAGCGATCCACCCAATTCTAACGTTTTGTTTCTTCCGTTCCCCTTCCTTTTTCCCTTGCCTTCCCTTCCCTTAAAAATTCTTAAACTCATACAGCACAGGAGGAAAATTTTCAAATGCAGCCAGGAGTATTTTTTGGTTCCGTTTTTTCGACATTAAAAAAACGCTACTTTTGGATTTCGCTGTTGTTTTGGCTGGCAATGGTAGCCCCAGCACAGGCCGCGCTGATCTTGCGAGTGGCGGTACAAGACGGGACAAGCCAGGTAAAAGTCGGCAGTTCGACTAAGGCTGCAATCCGCGACGGTAGCGGGCGCAATTTGGGCGAACTGCCGGCAAACAGTTCTCAGTCAGCTCAATTTCGATCGGGAACAGTGGCAATTGGTCGCTGGGCCGCCAACCAAATTTGGATCGAGCCGACGGGGAACGGTTATGTTTGGATTGGCGATCGTTGGTATCGGGGACGCACCCTTCTAGTTCCCCAAAAAGGAGGCTTGACTGCCATCAACTACGTCAATATCGAACAATATCTCTACAGCGTTCTCGGCGCCGAGATGAGTGGCAATTGGCCTCAAGAGGCTTTGAAAGCCCAAGCAGTCGCCGCCCGTTCCTACGCTATCCACCAGCGCCTGAAAAGCGAAACCGACCTTTACGACGTGGACAGCACTCAGTATTCGCAGGTTTACAAAGGACTGCAAACAGAATCTTCTGGCACTTATTCGGCAGTCGATGCAACCGCCGGTCAAGTTCTCGCCTACAACGGTCAGATTATTTTAGCAGCTTTCCACTCTGCCTCTGGGGGCCATACTGAAAATGTCGAGGATGTTTGGACGGAACCTCTGCCTTACCTGCGTGCTGTTCCTGACTTCGACCAAGGGGCGCCGGTTTACCAATGGAAAGAAAATTTTTCTCGCGCTCAAATCAGCAGTAAGATTTCTGGCGTGGGCAATGTGATCTCGATGAAGCCAGAACGCACTACCGCTCACGGCAGCGTTTTGAGGATGAAAGTAGTCGGAGATGGCGGTTCTAGGGTCATGACTGGCGCAGATTTACGCCGGGTTTTAAATTTGAGGAGTACCCGGTTTACCGTGATTCCTCAATATGGGGGCGGTGGGAACCCAAGGAACAGCGGCCAAGCTCCTACTGGTTTTCAAGTTGCTGGCAAAGGTTTCGGGCATGCTGTAGGAATGAGCCAGTGGGGGGCCTACAATTTGGCCAGGCAAGGATACGGCTACCAGCAGATTTTGTTGCACTATTACCGAGGTGCTACTTTGGCTAGAATTGCAGTCCAGTAACTGCTGGGAATGGGGAAGGAAGAAGTTCGGCAACGGATTATGTAACGGATGTAACGGATATAACGGATGTCAGTCCGAGGGAAGAAGGAAGAAGGAAGAAGGAAGAACGGAAAAACAACTATTCCTGTATCTCTGACTTCCGTGTCCTGAATACAAGGAATCGGGAACTTGTACGGCCCTTCGACTACGCTCAGGAACCGCGTAGTGGCAGGCCAGAAACCGCGTAGCCGAAGTATTGGAAATTGGGAATTGGGAATGACTAATGACTAATGACTAATGACTAATGACTAATGACTAACTACATTAAGGATTGCTATGCAAAAGTGGGAGTATTTATTTGTGGATGCGAATATGTATCCTTTTGGAAACAAGCTGATTAGTTTATATGTAAACGGTGAAGAACAGCGAGATTGGAAACAAGGCTCGCTGCATCTATTTGTCAATCATTTGGGAGAGGAAGGATGGGAACTTGTGGCTCTGGATCATGACTCTAAGTATGACCAAAATTGTTTAATTTTTAAACGCCCTAAGCTTATTTAATAAAACTCGGATTAGAAAAACTTTTGACATCCATAAAGATGGATATTTTCCCAAATTATTAGCAACGAGCTAAAAGCCCGTTCCCCAACAAAGATATTTTATTGTGGAACAGGCATCCTGCCTATTCTTGAAAAGAGTTCAAGATTTGAGTGCAACCTAACTTAACAACAAAGAACTGTTTTTTTCATTAGTATTACAAGTTGTTCGAGCGATCGATCCGGCGCTGCCATTCGGCATCTATTTTGGCTGACTGTTCTAGTTCTTGTTGGGTTAATTCTGTTTCTGTGGTATAAGCTAAGTCTTCTCCAGTGAGAACGTTTTCTGCTGCAAATTCCTGGGCGTAGGCTAGTTTTTTGAGCAAGTTGGCATCGGGTTCGTTTAATAACATTGCTCGCTGCTGACGCTCTTGATTGCGAGCCTCTATCCGGCTATTTTTCCACTGAACCCAGAAGTAGCGAATTAAAGGAATTGCGAGAAATCCGACGCCATAAATCAGGATCATGGGATAAACAGCGCTGACGAAACCGATAAATCCACCGACGATTAAATTATTAGTTAATAGATTCCCCAAAACTAACGCACCGACAAGATTGACGGCTCCTAACCCTGCTGCGAGCATGATTTGGCCGGAACTGGCGTTGCTGAAACGCCACAGCATTTCTCGCAAATAAGCTGCTACTGGCTCAGAATTTCTCTCGGTGGCTGTGGTTTGCAATTGCGGAAAATGGTAGACTATTTGCCCTTCGGGACTGACTTCGGGGCGGCCGTCAAAACGGGCGAGGGCTGGTAACATATATTCTTCGTATTCTCGGGCGTATCCTTGTCCGAGATTGTCTAGATATGGGGCAATTTGTTCGGCGACGACGGCGCCTCGGCTGTTGCGAATTGCAGTGGCAATATCGCTCCACTTACGCTCTTCTAGATTGTAATTGGGATTGCCGTCTCCAAATAGAAAGGAGAAAACTGCTTCTAGAAAACTCATCTGGGGTTTTTGGTCAGTTAAGCGCGATCGCTGCTGGTAGTATGGTTGGTCATGGTTCCAGTAAAATATCCATATTAAGTCGTTCCAGAAGTAGGGAAAAAAGGAAAAGCCGCCGCCTCTGCCGCCCCCGCCGCCACTATCTCCTCCTCCGCCGCCGCTGTTATTGCTATCGCCGCTGGAGAGTAAAATCGTGATAGCAACAAAAATTAAGAGGATGGAAGCTACCAGCACTATGCCGAAAGATATCCGAATCAGATAAAATAAAATGCGCCAGATTTTTTGCCACCATTCCTGCAACTGCAAGCGCAAGAATTTGTTTCGCAAAATATCTCGAAAGTTCTTGGGAAATAGGTAGGCAATGTCGCCGGATTCTGCTACTTGCAGGTTGCCGCCTGCTTCGGAGGCGAGGGTTAACAGTTCTCGCTGGGCAAAATTGACATCTAATCCAGCTTTTGCCGCCACGTCTCCAACCGTAACGCGGTAGCCAAGTTGTTCGACGGCTTGCATAATGGTGGGATTCGGAGCCATAGGTTTCTCTCTGTGAAAATTACCCGGTTATTTTTATTATATATTGCGGGAATTCGAGCTGGTTTTGGCGATCGGGCTTCTGATTTTTTTTGAGGCTGCCCTTGACAATCAAGCATCCAGGATACCCGCCACGTGATTCATCCGTCCAGAAATAAAAAACCTGTATCCGAGAAACTTGCCCCCCGAATTTATCCGTGGGGTCAATGCTAAAATCTAAAATCTAAAATCTAAAATCGATTGACTTTGGGGCAAAATATTGCTAGTGTTTTGCCGCATAACTTTTAAGTATGGGCTGAACTCGAATAGCTTAATAAAACTTTGTGATTGAATTTCTCCTCGGCATTTGCTTTTGCTTGTTTGCTCTGAGGGTCAAGGAGGGGGGATTATGGGTACAGTTAGTAAGGTACGGTGCGCGATCGCCCGTTGGCGGAACCCTCGAAGAGGATCGCCCCTGCACGCTACAGCAGAACTTTTCCCTTCTGCGCGGGTTTTTGTAAGTTTTGTGTAGAGTGCCAGAGATATGTTAAAGAAATCTAGTTTTTTTGCAAGTCTTGCAAGACTTCTATAAAATAGATAGAGCTTGCGCGGGTGTTAAACCCAAGGGCGTGTTTTAAGGTTCGCACTTGCGATCGACTAAACTTTTTAGCGCCCTCAACACAACGGCCCACTACAACAGTGGCGCAATTATTAATAGCAAAACTTTACAGGCTAATTTTTCTGATTAGCCACTAACCAAAGAATCGCATATGCCAAGAACTCAACGCAACGATAACTTTATTGACAAAAGTTTCACGGTAATGGCTGATATCATCCTCAAGATTATGCCAGCCAAAAAGCAGGCGAAGGAAGCTTTTGCTTATTACCGGGATGGTATGTCAGCTCAAGCTGATGGCGAATACGCTGAAGCGCTGGACAATTATCATGAAGCGCTGAAGCTGGAGGAAGATCCTTACGATCGCAGTTATGTCTTGTACAATATGGGGCTGATCCATACTAGCAACGGCGAACACGATAAAGCTTTGGAATATTACAGCGAGGCTTTGGATCTCAATCCGAGAATGCCACAAGCACTAAATAATATTGCTGTAATTTACCACTATCAAGGGGAAAAGGAAAAGGAAGCTGGCAATATTGAAGGGGCGGAAGGGCTGTTTGATAAAGCTGCGGATTATTGGAAGGAGGCTATTCGCTTGGCCCCAAACAATTACATTGAGGTACAAAATTGGCTGAAGACGACAGGCCGATCGCAAATTGATGTGTATTTTTAACTAGGATGGGCATGGGGCACGGGGCATGGGGCATAGTTAGTAGTTAATAGTTGGTAGTTAGTCGTTTCTCTAATAACAAATAACCAATTCCCTATGTCCAATGCCCAATGCCCAATGCCCAATGCCCAATGCCCAATTCCCCATTCCCCATTCCCGATTTTTATGATTGACAGAGAAGAAGTTCGGAAAGTAGCGAATTTAGCGAGATTGGAATTAACGCCGGAAGAAGAAGAGCAGTTTACTGGTCAACTTAACGGTATTTTGGATTATTTCGAGCAGTTGAGCGAACTGGATACGAGTAAGGTGCAGCCGACAACGCGGGCGATCGATGTTAGTAACGTGATGCGATCGGACGATTTGCAACCTTTTGCTAAGGGAGAAAGTATTTTGGAGGGAGCTCCCGATCGCGAGGGAGAGTTTTTTAAAGTGCCTAAGATTATGTAGGGTTCCCGGTACACATGTAACTGAGGAACATCCCTTGAGGGGCGGGCTAGCCATGCCTACCCCAAAAGCCGATTAAATTAACTGTGGAACAGCTAATAAGCAAGCCCGGTATAAGCCACCCCACAAGCCGATTAAACTGATAGAAACCCAACACAATATCGCTCATAGCGATGATCGGGAAAGTTCATTTTTGGGGCGACAAATAGTCATGTACGTATTAATTGGTGGAGCAGGAATGATGGGGCTGGGTTTAGCCCAGCAGTTATTAAAACTCGGTCATACGGTTGCAATCCTCGATGCCGACCCGCTTGCTTGTCGCTTTGCTCGTGAAAAAATCGGAGTGATGGCATTTGAAGGCAGTGCGGTGAGTACAACGGTTCTTCTGGAAGCAGGAATTAAACAAGCAAACGCAGTCGTTGCAGCACTCAGCGATGATGCACTGAATTTAGCGCTGATCACCCTATCTAGGAGCTATGGCATTTCCCATATTGTGGTGCGAATGCGCGATCGCGAATTCCTGGAAGCCTATCGCCTTGCCGGAGCCAGTCACATCATCAGCACTATTGATTTGGCAGTTGCATCAATGGCGAATGCGATTGAATACCCTCAAATCGAGTCGATGATGCACTTTGAACACGGGCAAGTCGAGGTGCTAAAGCTGCCAGTTCCAGGCGATTGCAAGGTGGCAGGTCGCACCGTTGCTCAAATTGCTCAAGACCCTCGTTTTCCAACAGGTTCGCTGATTATTGGTTATCAATGCCATGCCTGCGCCAATCTGGAGATTCCGAACGGCAATACTGTTCTTGAAGCAGGATCTACCATCTTGGTCGTCACCCGTCCAGAGCTAGTTCACCACATGATTGATTACCTCGGCATTCGCGCTAGTCATCTGCCAACGTTAGAAGTTTCTCATCCAAATCTTTGATGTAAGGATGAACCAGATCCTCTGGGACAATTCGCTTGCGGAGGGCATCGCTAACTGCTCCTTTTTCTGCTAGAAGCAATCGCCGCCGAATCGTATCTAGCCCGCTGCGATCGCCCTCTAGTTGCCCAGCCCGATGTTTATTGTAGAGCTCGCGCAGCACTCGCTCAGACTGTGCTATTCGTGCTTGATACGATGCCCATAACTCCTCGTAAACTGCCTTCGGCAACACGCCTGCTTTCAGCAAACTATCTAGCTCATCTTGAGCCGCTTTGGAAGCAATCAACTGAATCTGTAACTGCCCCGCTTCCTGCATTACATCAGAAACACGGCTAATTTTTAGTCGTTTTACCAGCCAGGGTAAACTTAATCCCTGTCCTACCAGGGAGAATAAAACTGCACCGAACACCAGGGCAATGATGTTATCCCGTCCTGGTAGGGTCAAGGGAATCGCAACAGCTAAGGCCATTGAGAGAGACCCTTTAATATTCCCTAAAACCAAAATGTGCTGCCAGCGTAGCGGAATGGGGCGATCGAACCAGCGCAGCCCCGCTAATAACAAATAGACCGAGAGAATCCGTCCCAGTTGATAGGCCAGAATGACGAATAAAATGGATGGCAAAATTCTCCACAGCGTCAGGAGGTTAATTTCAATCCCAATCAGCAGGAAAATAAACGTATTGACCCCAAAACCAGCGTATTCCCAGAAACTCAGCAAGGTAATCCGATCCGAGGCAGACGAACTGCGAGGCAGCCCAAGGTTGCCAAAAACAAGTCCAGCGATGACCACCGCCACCGCGCCCGATACGCCTAAAAATTGTCCGATTTGGAAAGTTCCCAATGCGAGAGCGACGGTTAACAAAAGGCTACTCAACCGATCGTTCAAGCGAACAAATATCGGCACGCTCAAATAACCTAAAACACCTCCGACCAGGGCCCCACCTATGGCAACCACGAGAAGTTCCTTCACGCCTTGTATAGGGGTGAGAGAGCCTGTCGCATAAATGACCAAAACCAAATTAAATGAAATTAGAGCAGCCGCATCATTGAACAGGGTTTCTCCTTCCACGATGGTGGATAGCCGGGAAGGCACACGGATCTCTTTAAAAACCGCGATCATTGAGACTGTATCAGTGTTTGCCAGAATGACTCCGATCAGCAATGCCGGAATCCAGTCTAGTCCTAGCCCAAATTTAACCAGAATAGCGATAATTGCTGAGGAAAATATCGAGCCTGGGCCCGCCAGCAGGGCGATCGGCTTAAAGGTGCTGCGGAGACGGCTGATATCAGTATTGATAGCTGCTTCAAAAATCAGAATTGGTAGGAAAAGATTTAATACTAAAGAGGGGTCTAAACCAATTCGACGCGACAAGAGCTCCGTAATGGGCAAGCCTGCTAACACTAAGCCCGTCACATAGGGAATCCGCAACCGTTGAGTTACGAGTGCCACAACAGTTGCAATCAGCAGCAGAATGATCAAGATGATGACCAATTCAGGAATGGCTCCTGCCGTTTGGCTATTTGTAGCAGGATTGCTGCCCAAGGGACGTGCTTGCGCTACAATCGACTCGACGATCGCCGATACTCCTGTCATAAAATCGTTTTCCTCAAAGAAATTGACAGATTAACTACGCTTTTAGCTGGCAGGAGACGGTTCACTTTGCAGCAGGCGGAACCGCAAGGTAATTGTCTTTCTTATATTACCTTGAATTTAGGTAGCGTCACAGACGCGCCACGTCAGAATCTCCCAACGTTTAAGGACAGGTTCAGCAATCACGATTTCATTTTCTCTTGCCTCCATGACCAGCAAATAATCTCCCTGGTTAAATCTGTTATTGTAAATTCTTGCTTGTTCTTCTGGCACCAACCATCCTTGAAGTGCGCCATATAGACCGCCAGCAGTTGCAGCAATCCCACTTCCAAAGAAAGTTGCTAAAATGCTTTCCACCGCTACTGCCTGACCAATACCGGGAATTAGCAGGCTGCTGAGTCCAACAATTAAGGCTAGTGAACCTAGTCGTATGCTGCCGTATATCGCGCCTACTTGTGCGCCTGCTGCTCTTGTGATTAAAATTTGCTGCACGCCCAGACAGTCCAAATCATCATTCTCAGAAGGTTTAGCAATCACTGAAATCTTGTGCATGGGGAAGCCCCTGCTTTTTAGCTCAACTAGCGCCTGCTTGGCGTTTCGATGATTAGTAAATAGGCCGCTAGCACGTTTGAGATTTTGGTAATTCATGAGAAATATTCAATATTAAACGCTACAAAATTGGTAAATAGTGTGTAAAGTCGCTGGCAATGACCGCATCACAAAAACCACTTAGTTCAGAGGTGCAAAACGCTTTAGCAAAGCTGACAAAGGAATCATTGGCAGTCCGAATCCGATACAAATTAAGCCTTGGATTAGGTTCAAAGCTTCAGTGTCGAATAACTGATTCATAATGCCCCATTGGCTAAACAGGAATTGGAGAATGAAAATAGCCCCAATGCCGATCGCCACAGCATAGCCAACTGATTCATCTTTACCGCGTAGTTTGGCGACGATCGCCGGAACGAAGCGACTGATGCTTAATAGGTAAAAAGCTTCTGCCGCAACCAATGCTTGAATTGCCATCGTCCGGGCTAGAGCTTCATTGCCTGTGGTTTGGACGATCCATTCAAACATCCCAAAGATCGCAATCCAGTTAAATACCGAAACTGTCAGAATCCGAGCCGTCAGCCTGCGAGACAGAAGCGGTTCATTGGCAGGTCGAGGCGGCTGTTGCATGACATCGGGAGAGGGCGACTCAAATGCCAACGGTAAGCTCAATGCAACTGAACTGACCATATTCAGCCAGAGAATTTGTACTGGC
Organism: Microcoleus sp. B5-D4; assembly: GCF_036705145.1. Taxonomy (NCBI): domain Bacteria; kingdom Bacillati; phylum Cyanobacteriota; class Cyanophyceae; order Oscillatoriales; family Microcoleaceae; genus Microcoleus; species Microcoleus sp. B5-D4. The sequence continues at coordinate 20,402 of NZ_JAUBTV010000092.1, forward strand.
AAAATGGGTAGTGGGGTTGCCAGAAGTACGGCAATCAAGATGGTCATGGACTCTCCACCATTCACGGGCAGGATGAAGGCGATCGCCCGCAGCAAATTTTTATAAACCGTGCGTCCTTCCTCAACTGCTTTCTCGATCGAAGCAAAATTGTCATCCGTCAGAATCATATCTGCGGCTTCTTTTGTGACTTCAGTGCCCGTGATGCCCATCGCTACCCCAATATCAGCTTGCTTCAAGGCGGGAGCATCGTTAACTCCATCTCCAGTCATCGCCACAATCTCGCCCTTAGACTGAAGTGCTTCGACAATGCGGAGCTTTTGTTCTGGTGCGACACGAGCAAATACACAGGTTTTTTCAACAGCATTGGCTAATTGCTGCTGATTCATTAGACCGAGTTCTTGACCCGTAAAAACAGGAGCATCTTGGGTTTGATTTAGTCCCATTTGGTGCGCGATCGCTGCTGCTGTTTTGGCATGATCGCCGGTAATCATCTTGACCTCAATTCCAGCCGTCCGACAGGCTTGAATTGCTTGAATTGCTTCGGCGCGAGGCGGGTCGATCATGCCTTGCAGCCCCAGAAAAGTTAACCCTTGCTCAATATCAGAATGCTCAATTGAAGATTGAGAAGCGGGTACAACTTTCTTGGCAAGTGCCAGAACTCGTAACCCTTTTTTCGCCATTCTGTCTACGGTTTGCTCGATCGGCGCGGAGTTGAGGGATCTCGCCTCTCCCTGTTCATCGAGCATCTGGCGACACCGCTTGAGAATTGCCTCGATCGAACCCTTGACATAAATCAACCGTTGTGGGCGATCGTCATGTAAGGTTGCCATGTATTGAAACTGAGATTCAAACGGCAGTGTATCGATCCGGGAAAGCGCTTCCTCGAGTTTCTCAGTAATTAACCCCGCTTTTTGGGCTACCGCAACCAGCGCCCCTTCCGTTGGACTACCGATCGCAGTCCAGTTCCCATCTTGCACGTCTAGATAAGAATCGTTGCACAACAATCCTGCTTGCAGGCATTCATATAAGGCAGGTGCGTTCGCCAGGTCAACCGAGCGTCCATTTACAGAAATTTCCCCGTCTGGCGCATATCCTCCACCGCTAACCCGATATCGCTTTCCACCGGCATCGATCTCTTGAACAGTCATTTGATTCTCAGTCAAGGTTCCGGTTTTGTCGGAACAAATCACCGTGGTGCTGCCCAGCGTCTCAATTGCCGGAAGTTTGCGAATAATGGCGTGCTGCTTTGCCATTTGGGAAACCCCGATCGCCAGTGTCACCGTTAAAATCGCGGGTAAGCCTTCAGGAATTGCGCTGACGGCAAGCGCCACAGATGCCTTGAACACCTCAACCCAAGAAAATCTCTGGGCAATGCCTGCGACAAAAGTGAAGGCAGCCAAACCTAAAATGACATACAGCAAGGTTTTGCTAAATTTGTCAATTTTGCGACTCAGTGGCGTTTCCAGTGTGCTACTTTGCTGCATTAGTTGGGAGATGTGTCCGGTCTCGGTCATGTCACCGATGCTGACGACCAGTCCGCGTCCCTGTCCAAACGTTACCAGGCTTCCGGTATAGGCCATGTTCGTGCGATCGGCCAGCGGAGTGTCTGCCTCTAAGGGCTGGGATTCCTTCTCAACCGGGACAGATTCTCCAGTTAACGCTGACTCATCGACCTGTAAGTCACGGACTTCGATCAGTCGCAGATCCGCAGACACTTTATCCCCTGAAGACAGCAAGACGAGATCGCCAGGAACCAGTTCGCTGGATGAAACCACTTGCTTTTGACCGTTGCGGAGAATGGTTGCCTCAGTTGCAACAGATTTTGCTAAAGCGGCGATCGCATTCTCTGCCTTTGACTCTTGAACGAAACCAATAGTGGCATTCGTCAGAGCAACCCCAAAAATTACCCCTGAATCAATCCACTCTTTCAGAAATGCTGTTACTATCCCAGCAGCTAACAAAATGTAGATTAGTGGCTGATTCAGTTGCTGAAAAAATCGCAACCAGGCACTTTGCGGCTTCTGAGCCGTTAGTTGATTGGGCCCGAGGATCTCGCGCCGTTGGGCTGACACGTGGGAAGATAGACCTATTTCCAGGTCAGTCTCTAAAAGCCGAGCCACTTTCTCGACAGAGAGGTGATGCCAAGAGTGTTCTACTAATTTTTCTACATTGGTTGCAGTCATAACGTTTCTTGTCAAGCCAAGTGCTTCTCTGCTATTTCGTCTTGTTTCTAGCGTCATTGATGAATGTGAGGGAAAAGTGATAGACTGATTTCTGTTACTCACATTTGGATCACATTTGCTTCCTATACTTAGGAAGAGAACCGACTGAGATAGCTTATCAACTTGCAAACCTTAGTTCACTGGATTTGATTTATGGTTGACTGTTGACTGTTGACTGTTGACTGTTGACTGTTGACTGTTGACTGTTGACTGTAGAAGGAGGGCTCAAAAAAATGAAAATTGCGCGAATTATTTGTTGGCAGCTTTATTCGACTTTACGCCAGATGATGAAGCGCGGATTTGATATCATTCCGGCGCAGCCGGAATTGATATAAAAAGCCTTCCTTTTGATGGATGAACTATCGTACATTCACTTTTGAAGTTGAAAGGCTCAAAGACTTCATGCTGATGTTTATCGGCAAAATTGCGTTTCCCAACAAACAAAATAAACAAAGAATATGCAATTATTAAAGCTATTTGTGCAAGGAATCAGCGTCAGCACAGTTGCAATTTTGGGTTTAGGTGCTTGCACCTCCCCCAATACTTCACAGACAACTGTTCCATCTACTTCTGCTCCCACAACTGCCACTGGAAATACGACTGTTCCCACCACTCCTGCGCCTGCAACCACCACAGCCCAGACGCCTCAGAATCAAGACATTGACGATATTGCCGATCGCGTAGAAGAGGCCTTGGACTCCGATAGCACCCTCAAGTCATTCGATTTGGACGCAGACGATCGGGATAATTCGATTGTGTTAACAGGGCGCGTTCAAACGGCAGAACAAAAAGCATTGGCAGAACAAATTGCTCGGCAAATTGCAGCGAATGTTTCCATCAATAACGAAATCGTTACTCAGTAGTTCTTAATCCTCAAGCGGCAAGAGTATTTGGCGCTTCTTGCCGCTTGAGGAATTGCTTGATCGCAGTAAGGAAACCTCTGGATTTGGCAACCTTATTTGACTGGATGCGATCGCAATATTGAAACAATAAACTTATTCCACGATTTCGTAACGGACTAACTGGCGAACATTTTGACGTGATAACTGGAGCTCTTGCGCGATCGCTGCCTCTATCTGGGTTGCGTCAGTAATTGGCAATTCTAATTCCAATCGCTTCAAAATGGGTTCTGCTGTTTCTACCGCAACCTGGGTGGTTCCTTGTTTTCGGTTAATCACCGCGTTGATCAGCAATATATTGACAGACACCGTTGCTTTAAGCTGGGTATCTGCCTGAAGTTTATTCTTTGCGATCTGGGGTTGTTGTAATTCTTGAGCCATTAGGAAACTGGAACCAACCCAAAACGCGATCGCCACAAACGGCAATGGCAACCAAAACTCTGCGCCTGATGCTTTTAGCCAACGTTTAGTAACCGGCCACATAAATTTTTTACCCCACCCCAACCCTCCCCGAACCCGCAGGTAGGGAGTAAGAAATTCACAAATGATTTAGGATTGCTATATTTGCACTTTAGTGGAGTTACCGCTCTGCTGAAATCATACTCAAGGGCGATGCGTCAAATATTTCAGTTCGATAAGCCCAATTAAAGAAAAATATGAGAATCTTACTTGTGGAGGACGACCCAAAGCAACTGATGCCACTTCAAACAGTGCTGTCTCAAGCAGGACATAGCGTGGATGGGGTAAAAGATGGAGAGACGGCCCAGTGGCTGTTATCAGAAAAAGAATATGATTTGTTGATTTTGGACTGGATGTTGCCACATATCAGTGGGGTAAATCTCTGTCGTCAATATCGCTCGGCAGGGAAAACAGCGCCGATTTTGATGATTACGGCAAGAGACACTACGCCTGAAAAAGTGACCGGGTTAGACGCAGGTGCAGATGATTACCTGGTGAAACCGATCGATTTGGTTGAATTCATGGCACGAGTCCGGGCATTAAGACGGCGATCGCCCCTTTGGCAAGGAGATACGCTCAGCCTTGAGGATCTGCACCTCCACCTCGATACTCTGACTGTTGAGCGACAAGGTGCAACCGTTTCCCTCTCCAGTCGCGAGTTTCAGTTGTTGGAGTATTTTATGCGTCATCCTCGACAGGTTTTGACTCGGAATCAGATTGAACAAGGCGTGTGGGAATGGGGGACTGAACCAGAGAGCAATGCGATCACTGTTCTAATTCGCAAACTCCGCCAACGCTTGCAGGCTGTAGGATCAGCAGATTGGATTGAGAGCATTTACGGTATGGGTTATCGCCTCACTTCCCCTCAAAAGTAACGATCGTGAAGGCAAGCTGTGTTTAATCAAAGTCGTCGCAATCTGGCTCGTTGGTTCACCCTCTCAATGGGAAGCATTCTCGTGCTGTTTGCTGGGGCGATTTATCATATTGAGGTAAAAGATAAACTAGAGGCGCTCGATCGACTGCTGTATGACAAAACTAGAGTCATGGCTGCCAGCGTGCATTATGAAGTTCGCCAAAACCAGAACCAGGTCGATCTGAGTCATGTTTCCTTGTTAGGCAGTGGTTCGCATCCCCTTGCTGAAGATCTGATTTACGTGCGCTGGTATAACGCACAAGGGCGGCTAGTTCGTTTTTTTGGGAATTCTCCTCCCGATCGGTTAAATACGCCTTTTGGTTATCTCACAGTTCGATCGACCGATCCGCTTTTGGGAAAAGGGATCTGGCTGCGTCAGGTGACATTACCAGTCGAAGGCAGAACCGGGGTGCTCGGCTATCTTCAGGTTGCAACTCCCCTGACAGAAACTCAAAACAGCCTCACTCAGCTTCAGATTGTGCTCACTCTCGCTGTCCCGCTGACACTGGGCTTAATTGCCCTCACAGGTTGGTTTCTCAGTGGGCTGGCCATGCAACCGATTCGGCAAGCCTATCAGCAGCTTCAGCGCTTTACAGCCGATGCCTCTCACGAGTTGCGATCGCCCCTCTCTGCCATTCTCACTAATGCCCAGCTTGGGTTGCTGATCGCGGCTGATGATTCGCGTTACCATCCTCCCTTAGAAAACATTGTAGATAGCGCAAAATCAATGGGAGCGCTCGTGAATAATTTACTGCTGTTGGCTCGTCATCAGGGGCGACTTGCGCCGGAATCGCTGAGGTTAATCAATCTCAACGAGCTCCTCAGCAATTTAGCAACCCAGTTTCTCGCACTTGCAGAAGCCCAAAATATCAAACTCACCTGCGAATCACCGGAACAACGGATTGAATTATTGGCTGACCCTGATTTGCTACGGCAAGTAGTCGAAAACTTGCTTTACAACGCCTGTAAATATACTCCCGTTGGCGGAACTGTAAAGATACGCCTAGTTCTTCATTCCAATTTGGCAGTCATTCAGATAATTGATACGGGAATCGGTATTCCAGAAGCGGACTTACCCTATATTTTCGATCGCTTCTATCGAGTAGACACCGAGCGATCGCAGGAGAGTGGAGGCTTTGGGCTGGGGTTAGCGATCGTCCAACAAATTGTCAAGGCACACAGCGGACAAATACAGGTGACGAGTGAAGTGGGCAAAGGCTCAACGTTCCAGGTTGAACTGCCGATCAAACCTTATCACTAAGCCGCCTCAAACGAGAGAGAAGGTGCACTCTGCTTTAGACGTAACTGCAATGTATGTGGTGTATTTGGATGAATGCCGATGAAGCTGAAACATGATTTCTGGGTTGGTTGGGCGCTAGGGGCGATCGTCATTACCTCTTGTTCAGAGCAAACTACCTCACAAAGGCAACAACCTGATATAAAACGTGAAATTTCACTGAGAGGAGTCCCGTTAGATAAAACAAAAGTTGTGATGGGACAAACCGTATATGTCCCTATTTACTCACATATTTATCACTACAATAGCCAGGATCAAGTCATGAATTTGTCAGCCACCCTCAGTATCCGCAATACGGATCTGACAAATTCGATTATTATTACTTCGGTGCGTTACTACGATAGCGATGGGAAATTGATTAGGCAGGACATTAAGAGTCCAGTAGAACTCAAGCCGCTTGCTTCCACAGACTTTTTCATTGCAGCAGATGATACAAGTGGAGGTTCAGGTGCAAACTTTCTTGTGGAGTGGGTTGCAGAAAAAACGGTTTATGAGCCTGTCATTGAAGCTGTCATGATTAGTACCTCTTCTTCGCAGGGCATTTCCTTTGTCAGCCCCGCTAAAGTTCTCAAGCAACACAGGATGCAAAAGTGATTTTAGAGGATTAAATTCTTGCTTTACAAGGTAGTTGGAGACTACCCTAGAAGGGATTGAGGGATTGCTAGCAAAAGGTTGTATTTTGCAATTAAAATGTCCATATGTCAATACGGTTCAGATAAGCACTCATGGAGACAAACCCCTGTGAAAAACAGATACTGCATTGGCGAATCCTGCCCGCAGGGCTTATACCAATTCACTATGAAGGTACACTAAAATCTAGGGTAAAAGTAGAGGAAATCCAATATGGCGAACAAACTTCAGGTACAAATCCAGGAAACGGTTGAGGAACTAGAGCATCGGCTCGAAGGTCATGCGACCGCCGTAAATAAAGAAAAATTACTGGTATTATACTGGCTGGCCACCAAAAAAATCCAAAAAAGAGCAGAATTAGCCACGATGTTGAAACGAGACGAATCAACAATATATCGTTGGTTAAGAGCTTACAAACAAGGTGGAATTAATGAATTACTTAGCATAAAAAAAGCTCCCGGAAAGACTCCACATATTCCACCTGAAGTTAGAGAAAAATTAATCAAAAAACTCCAAGAACCACAGGGAGAAACAAGTTATGGCAAATTACAGACCTGGCTCGAAAAAGAATGCGGAATTAAAGTGAGCTATAAAGTGGTACATGACCCAGGGTAAACGCATCTAAATTAAGTTGACATAAAATCATATTTGTGCGTGAGTCTTTTTCTGAAAAAATCCTTCTT
>NZ_JAUBTV010000093.1:0-26760 GCF_036705145.1 Microcoleus sp. B5-D4
TGCCAAACTCACCGGGGGAAATAACTAATGCGAGCGATGTACTTGGCTAATTATTTTCTTAGCGGGTGCATCGCTGCCAGCTTTTTAGGCTGGTTAGCGTCGCTGCACCCGAACGCACTTCGCGCCGTTTTGTGTTTGCTTGCCGTAATTGCAATAGCTTGGGGATTGAGTTGGCTGCTCGATTATTCTGTAAGCAATTTGCTCAAAATCTCAGTTGCTGATTTTCAAGCTTTGTTAATTGGAATTTTGGCAATGCTGTTAATTGGTCTAGGGGTGTTTGTATGCAGTTAAAAATGTTCATAATTTCAGGCACGGCGCTGACTTTGTGGCTGACACCTCTCACAGCGCTTGACAAGCGCATCAGTTGGCACAAATCGTTGCAAGGATTGAGCCTCTGTGCAGCTATTGCTTGCGCCGTGCAAGCTGGAAATATCGCCCGCCAATTGGCTAAAGAGCTAGAAATTGAAACCATAAAAACGCGCGCAATCACTGCCGACGTTATTGATGAAATTTCAACAAGCGCGTATATTTCCCAGCAAGAACGCCAGCAGGAAGCAGAACGAATTTTGAACGGCGCGCCGGAACGTTCCGACGAAGTGGAACGGCTAGAACGATTGATGGCACTAACTTGTGACGAACCAGAACGGCTAGAACGTTCTGAGCAAAACTCATTAACTAAGGAGGAGTCTGAACAGCTAGAACGCATTTTGCAATTAAAAGCGCGCGGTTACGGCAAAGCAAAAATAATCTTTGAATTGTGGGGAGTTAACAAGGGAGGCAGCGCTAAGTACAAATTAGCAGAGGCTGAGTACAACCGATTAACTCAAGAGTAAACCGCCTGATGATGGCCGCCGGGAATCAGCGGCCGAAACTCCCCTTATTAAGGGGGAGTCGCGGATCGATTCCAACCCGAACCGCCGATTAAAAAGGCGCGATTTAGGGCTTTCAGATTGAATCAAGCTGTAACGGCTTTTTTGGTTTCATAAGCTCGGTCGCCGCCAATTAATTGTTTATCTCGCGCACTTAGAAGCTTTAAGAGTGAAGTAGGCTCATGTGGCCTTTGGGTGATTCATAAGCTGCTGCTGCGAGATTTGGAAACCTCACCCTAAAAAATGGAATGACTCAAATTATTGGCTTGGATATTAGCAAAGCCTCGGTTTCATGCTGCTTAATATCAGAAAAAATCGACGAACCGCGCGAGTTTTATTACCGCTACAATTTCCACAAATTTGCTGCTACCGCCCACGGGATTAATGAATTACTTGCACTAATTGGATCGGAATTGGATCGGGAAAACACGATCGCAATAATGGAACCGACAGGGATTAACTACCAAATCCTCTGGGGTACGCAATTGGCACGGGCGGGGGTAGAAGTGCGGCTAGTCGGGCATAAGGAGTTAAGAAGTTTTCGGGAGCATCACCTTGGACTGCCAGACAAAGACGACGACGCCGACGCGCTTGCCCTTGCAATTTATGGCTGGGATTACATCGACACACCGCGCCGATTTGTCCAAACGCGCGATCGCACAATCGTACAAATTCGCCGGCTGGTGCTCCGGCTCGCGCACCTTAACCGAGTGCAAAGTCCGATTATTAATCGTGCTCGCCAAGATTTAGCGTGGCAGTTTCCAGAAGCGGCGCTGATTAAATCGCTGCGGTCTGGTGAAAAAGTGCCGTTGCTTTGGGGCTGGTTATGCGGCGAGCGACAGTCAGTTAAATACGATTTGCTGTTGGATCGGTCGATCGGACTGGGAATAACCGATGACTTAAGAAAACACGCCGCCAGAATTTGCGACTTGCAGCGGGAAGAAATGGTTCTTGAATTTGAGCTTTCTAAATTGGTGGCAGAGCCGCAGTTCTTGCCATACCGGAAAGTGTTCGCTCAATTCGGTTTCGGCCGCCGCGTTGAAGCGCTGCTTTTGTCGCAAATTTTCCCCTTTGAAAATTACCTCGCCGCCGACGGCAAACCCGATATCAAAATTCGCAAGGGAAGGCGATCGGGCAAACCGACAAAGCGGCACTTGTCACTTCGCAGGTTTTGCAAGGCTTTGGGATACGCGCCGTCGCAAGAATCAAGCGGCGACTTGCAAAAATCTAAAGTTGTTGGCGGTTCGGATTTATGCCGCCGTGCTCTTTGGCAGTGGATTTTTACCAGAGTCGAGGTAAAACGCGCTCGCATAGGTAACGACATCGGCGATCGGCTCGGCGAGATTATGGACGAGGAAAAAGCCAGCGGCCGACCGGTGCGGTTGGTGCGATCACGCGTGGCAGCTAAAGCGGTTAAGCTGTTATTCAAAGAACTGGTGCGCGAGCTTGTTCACTCCCAAAATCTATAATCTAAAATCTAAAATCCAGCAGGAATAATTACTAGAGTGAAACCAAAAACCTTAAATCGGACTTTGCCGCTAGCAACCTTTGAGGCTGCTTACCAGTTGTTACAGCAAATGGCTGAACTCCCTGGGGCGATTTGGCTGACCGACGATGCGATCGCGGATTCTCAAAATCTGGAAAATTCGTCGGAAAGGTTTGCAGCAGTGGTATCAGAGCATTTTAGCGCGCTGCTGCGGGGCAATCTATTAGATGAGTTCGCAACAAACGGACACAAGCACAGCGAAAAAAATCTCTATTCGCAATTGAATGTGCAGTTGACTTTCGACCCTGGGGCGATCGCCAATTTCCTGTCTCCCCTCGCCGAAAAACTCGCAGAAATAACGCCCGCACCCTCGTGGCAAATTGACATTCGCGCCCTCAAACAAGCAATTAAAAATATACAGCCCAACTCGGCAGTTCTTCAAAGCGAATTTACCCTAAATTTGCTGGATATTCTCGCGGCCAATGCCAGCCCAAATAATCACCTGCCCCTACACAGCCAAACAGAAATAGAGGGAAAATCCGCACCCAAAGTTATAGATCCAGAAACGCTACAGAGCCAGATTGCTGAAGCCGTCAATCAATTACAAATTGTCAGTCCCTGCATTTCATTTTGTCAGCCAGTGGAAGATGCTTTGCAGCAGCAGCTTGAACAAGAGCGACTTTTGAATCAGGTGACAACTCAAATCCGCCAGAGTTTGGAACTGCCTGTAATTTTGTCAAAAGCAGTCGAGCAAGTGCGAGAGTTTTTGGAGGTCGATCGCCTGTTAATTTATCAATTTGAAAAAGTGCCAGCACCGCACAATGGCGAGTTAGCTAAAGAAATACCTGCGGCGGTTTCTGGGTCGGGCGAAATCATAGAAAATTCCGGGTCTTACTTGTATTTAGGTCGTGTAACTTACGAAGCTTTAGCTAACGATACTATCTCGTCTGTACTGAATTTTAGTGAAGACGCGCAGTGTTTTACCAATGGAGTCATTCACCGAGAGAAATATCGCAAAGGTTTGGCTTTGTGCGTTGCGGATGTGGAAACAACTTACTCTTCGCAACCTTGTTTTTTAGAGTTGATGCGGCGGGCCAAGGTGCGGGCGAAGTTGCTAGTGCCGATCGTAGTTCAAGACGACTTGTGGGGGCTGCTAATTGCCCACCACTGTACTTTTCGCGAGTGGGAAGAAAGCAAAAAAACATTTTTGCGACAAATAGCAGAACATTTGGCGATCGCCATTTACCAAGCCGAACTTTATGCACAAGTCCAGCAGCAAAAGCGCACCTCAGAACAGCGCGTAATAGAGCGCACGCGAGAACTGCGCGATGCACTGGTTGCCGCCCAGTCTGCCAGCCTCGCCAAGAGCGAATTTTTGGCAGCTATGAGCCACGAATTGCGGACTCCTCTCACCTGCGTCATCGGCATTTCCGACACGCTGCTGCGGTGGTCTTACGGCAAAGTTGGCAGCAAAGAAGTGCCAGTGCAAAAGCAGCGGCAGTACCTGCAAACTATCCGAGACAGCGGCGACCATTTATTAGAATTAATTAACGATATTTTAGATTTATCGCAAGTAGAAGCGGGAAAAGCAGTATTGAAAATTAGTGAATTTTCACTTTCTAAATTAGCTTCTCAGAGCCTGCACGCGCTTAAAGAAAAAGCTGCGGCTAAAGGCGTGCAACTGGTGCAAGAACAGCGGATCAAACAAGAGTGCGATCGCTTCACCGCTGACCCGCGCCGCTTGAGACAAATTCTATTCAATCTTTTAGGAAATGCGATTAAATTTACTCCCGAAGGCGGGCAAGTCATCCTGCGAGTTTGGGTGACAGAAGATAAAAATCGAACGCCGGCAGTGCGGCAGCCCGGTACTGCACCTGCTGGCAGCACCGCTGTTTTTCAAATCAAAGATACCGGCATTGGAATTCCCGAAAATCAGCGATCGCTTTTGTTTCAAAAATTCCAGCAGTTGGATTCCCCCTACCGCCGCGAATACGGCGGCACCGGTCTGGGATTAGCTTTAACTAAACAGTTAGTAGAGCTTCACGGCGGCGCGATCGAAGTCAACTCTACAGTTGATGTCGGCTCTACTTTTACCGTTTTTATACCCATCCAAACTCTAACCAAAGATGAATCCACAAAATTTAAATATGAAAAATCGAATTCATCTTTACCGCTGCATTCTTCATCATTGCGGGGCAGCCTCGTGCTCGTCGAAGAAGAAGAAGAAACTGCCATGCTGATTTGCGATATCCTGACAGTCGCAGGACTGCAAGTGGTGTGGATGATTGAAGGTTCGGCGGCGGTGGAACAAATTGAACTATTGCAGCCCAATGCTGTGATTGTCGATATGCGTTTGCCCGGTATGAATGGCTGCGAAATAATTCACCAACTGCGCGAAAAACCCGCTACTGAAAATATCAAAATTCTGGCTTTAAGCGCTAATGAAATTCCGCCAGATCAGATATCTTTCGTGACTGCGGGAGCTAACGATTGTTTGGCTAAACCGATTCACCCTGAGCAATTGCTGGACAAAATTATTTCTTTAATGGCTGGGATTGGTAATGGGTAATACAATTTTGGATTTTAGATTTTAGATTTTAGATTGGGGAATTACCACGAATTTCAAAGGTGGTACCGCCACGTGATTTATCCCTGGAATCAATCCAAAATCGAAAATAGAAAATCCTCAAGCCCCCGCATTTATCCGTGGGATCAATCTAAAATCTAAAATCTAAAATCGATTGACTCATTGGATATGGGTTGGGATATGGTCTACAGTTACATTCTTTTTTTTGAACTGGTATAATTTGTAATTTCCAATTACCAATTCCCCATCCGCAATTCCCCATGATTTATTGTCAAATTCCTACAGGATTAATTGTTTCTTGTCAAGCACCTGCTGATTCGCCGCTGCACGATCCGATCGTAATTGCGGCAATGGCTCGAACCGCTATCAATCGAGGTGCATCGGGGGTGCGGATTGACACTCCGGCTCACATTGCAGCAGTGCGAAAACAGATATCCGCTCCCATAATTGGGATTTGGAAGCAGCAATTGCCGGGATGCGAGATTTACATTACTCCTCGGTTTGAAGACGCGCGGGCGATCGCCGATTCTGGAGCCGATATTATCGCCGTTGACGCTACTGAGAGAAACCGTCCTCGCGGCGAAGACTTAAAGACATTAATCGCGCGAATTCACAGCGAATTGGGCAAATTAGTGATGGCGGATGTAGATACAATAGAAGCTGCGATCGCGGCAACCGAAGCTGGTGCAGATACTGTAGCAACTACTCTTTTTGGCTACACTCCCCAGACGGAGAAATTCTCGCCACCGGGATTTGATTTGCTTGCGGAAATGGTAGAAAAGCTTAAGGTTCCCGTTATCTGCGAAGGCGGGATATCGGGGCCGGAAATGGCTAAAAAAGCCTTGGATTTAGGAGCGGCGGCTGTTGTTGTGGGGACAGATATTACTGGGATTGATCTTAAGGTGACAGCCTATAAGTCGCTGATGGGGGAGTAAGTTCGGCAACGGATTTTTTAACGGATGTAACGGATGTAAGGGATTTAAGGAAGTTCGGCAACGGATTGTTTAACGGATGTAACCGATGTAACGGATTTAAGGAAGTTCGGCAACGGATTGTTTAACGGATGTAACTGATGTAACGGATGTAACGGATTGAAGGAAGAAGGGAGAAAAAATATTCGGCGATTGAAATCGCTTGTAGGGAAACGAAACGCGCAAGGTAAGGGTGGGAAATATCGGGCGATTTCAATCGCCCTTTATAAGGGGAAGTTGCTAAATTAGTGCGCCGTTGATAAAGCTGCTAACTACAGCTAAGGCGATCGCCCCCAGTACCGCGCTCCAAAGGCCCATCCGCAAACTAAATCCTTCAACTAACTTCGCCGCCGAGGCAAAAACAATCACATTCATGACAAAAGCAAACGCGCCGGAAAGCAATCCCAGCGTCAGTAGGTTCGGCACGAAAAAAACTGCTTTCAGAATGGGCAAAATTAAAACATTCAACATTCCCAAAACCGCAGCGGAAATTACTGCTTTCGGTGTGCTGTCAATTTCTACGCCGATCGGCATTTTAGAAATTAGCAGCAAGCTGCTGCCCGTGACCAGCCAAGCAATCAAAAAATCGATCGGTTCCACAGCGCCCCTACCTCCTTAACAGTTGAATTGTCAAAAAAACTTGATATTTAACATACATCTTATATAGCTTAATTAAACAATCCGGCTGATTCGTCTGCCAATCGACAGAATTTATGTCTGTTACTAAAGAGTTAGGAGTTATAATCCCTGTAATCATCTGCCCAATCATCCGGATGAGAACCGTATCAACCTGTTAGTTGAATAAAAAGAGCAGATTAATTAATATGGCTGGCGATTTTTCTTTTAACTCTAAAGTCCGATTCGACAAAAATGGCTTGGACAATGCTTCACGGCAACGCAGCCGATCGCTCCAAGTTATGATTTTTATGCTGCTCGTCACTACCTTGATGGCGCTACCGATATTTCGTCTAGCCGAACTGCAACTGGTACAGGGAGCCTACAACCGACAACGGGCGGAAAATAACCGCATTCGCCCTGTTTCAGTCCCAGCGACTAGGGGTCAAATTTTAGACCGCAACGGCAAAATTTTTGCGGCCAACCGCGTATCTCGATCGGTCTATGTGTGGCCAAAAGAGCGATCGGCCAAGGAGTGGCAAGAGATCGCCGCTACACTGGGCCCGATCGTCAAACTTCCCGCGGCCGAAATTATCAAAAAAATCGATGGAGCAGGCTACAGATCAGCCCTGCCAGTGCGAATTAGTAAGGATATCGATGTCGGTACTTTCGTCGCTTTGGGAGAACAAGCTAATACTTTGCGGGGAGTTGAAATTCGCGTAGAATCGAGCCGAGACAATCCCCACCAGCAATTAGCAGCTCACCTTTTGGGATACGTCGGCGAAGCTAGTTTAGAGCAATTAAAAGCTAATCCTGCATATCCGATGGGGATGCTCGTCGGTCAAATGGGAGTTGAAAAATTAGCCAATTCAACTTTAGAGGGCGTTTGGGGAAACCGTTTAATCGAGGTAAATGCTAAGGGCGAAGAAATCCAAGATTTAGGTGTAAAAGACCCTATTCCCGGCAAACCGGTGCAGCTAACTTTAGATTTAGATATGCAGAAAACTGCGGAAAAAGCTTTGGGCGAGCGCCTGGGTGCAGTTGTGGCGATCGACGTAAAAACCGGAGCTCTTTTAACAATGGCTAGTTGGCCGACATTTGACCCCAATATTTTCACCCGCAAGGTGACTCAAACAGAATGGGATCGACTGCAAGGGCCAGAAAAACCGTTTTTAAATCGAGCAGTTCAAGGTTATCCAGTCGGTAGCACTTTTAAAATTGTCACTGCTATAGCCGGGATGGAGTCTGGCAAGTTTTCTCCTGACTCGACTTTAGGAACTTCTTCGTCAATTAACATCGGCGGAATTTCTTTTAACGAACACAGCGGCGGTTACGGCGTTATCGGTTTCCGCGATGCTTTAGCCTACAGCAGCAATACGTTTTTCTATCAAGTAGGCATGGCTGCCGGCCCCGAAGAAATGGCGAAAGCAGCTAAAAAAATGGGCATTGGCGGTACTATTAATTTAGATCTTTTGGGGTTAGAATCCGCCAATCACGGTCAAGTTCCGATACCCGCAGAGAAACAGAAAATGTATGGTGAAGATTGGTACGTTGGCGATACAGTAACCATGTCGATCGGTCAAGGTTTGGTACTTTGTACTCCCCTAGAATTGGCTGTGATGGTGTCAACTGTTGCTAATGGCGGTTATCGAGTTCAGCCGCATTTATTGGCTTCTCAAACCAACACTCCTATTACCAAAAAAGTTCCCACAGGTATTAAGCCTGCAACTTTGAATGTTGTTCGCCAGGGATTGATTGACGTGGTGAAAAAAGGTACTGGCAAACGCCTGAATGATGGTACTATTCCTTTAAGTGCTGGTAAGACTGGGACGGTGGAAATGCCCGGTCATCCTGACAATTCTATGTATGTGGGTTTTGCTCCTGCTGACAAACCGGAAGTGGCGATCGCAGTTATAGTTGAAGGCGGCGGATTTGGTTCTGTATCGGCGGCACCAATTGCTCAAGAGGTATTCCGAACCTATTTTCAAAAGCAGGGTTTTAAACCTACTAATAAGCCTTTCTAGTCATTCGTTAATTGTTGACTGTTGGCTGTTGACTGTTCTCATTTTGTCCCCTACTTCGATCGCACTATTCTTGATATCTTGGAAAAGTGCGATCGATCAAAAGTTTTCCCCTACCAATCGTCTCACTTCCACGGTCGATAAATTCATCATTTGCGCTACCTGTTCCAGACTCATTCCAGAATTTAATAGTTGAGTTACGAGCGATCGTAATGTTGACTCCGCTGCCAGTCGTCCCAGGTTCTCTTCCTTGTGAGTCTTCAAAGGGGTAAAAGGCGGTAAAAGGGCGATCGGCTAATATTGCTCTTTAGTAAATGCAGTATTAATGAAGATGAAGATTAGTTCAATTTTATTAAAAGTCAAGAGCCTGGTAGGCCTAGCAAGTTTTCCCGCCTACGTTGTTTGATTTAATAATATAAAGAAAGTTCACGAGTCGCTGTAACAGCGGCTCCAAGTGAATTAATAGACACAAATACCTAGACGTTGGCACCCATCATTCCTCTCACTGCCATCGGGCATAATAGTGTGGCAGAAAATACATTCTTGTTCCAGCCAGTATTCGATGTCTACACCGGAAGCACCGAACAAATTAGAGCGATAGAAGTTGGTCTTCTCCACCAGGGTTTCATCCAACTCGGCACGTACTAAACAAGCATGAGTCAAGTCAGCTCGATCGAGGATCGATTGAGCGAGGGTAGCTCCATCCAAGCGGGTATGTTGCAGGATGGCGTTCTCCAGAGACACTTCAGCCAATTCGGCTCCAATCAGGTAACTTCGAGAGAAGTCAGTTCCAATCATCGAACCCTGCAGAACAGCCCCGGAAAAATTGGCATCGCTCAAGATTGCTCCTTCCAAATATATGAACGCACTAACACGAATCCCAGCAAAGTTTCGCTCGCCAGCAGCATAACGTTCGAGCAATTCGGAGGCACTCATTTCAGTAAATAGCGATCCTTTCATAGGTCGTCTTCTCCTAAATCTCCATTACTCAAGAATAAGGTAAACTATTAGTCCGATGTTGACACTTGATAGGCTCTGGAAAGACACCGGATTCTTGCTTCTGTGGCACTTATCTATACAGAAGTTCCCCTCAACCGCCCATAAAATCAAGGTAGCAGGTGGAGGGTGATATCAAATCCGGTTAAATGCACATAGTTCAGTAGGGGCAAACCCCCCGTGGTTGTTCCCTCGGTACTGTGGTTAATCTTTCCGGGTTTGATATGAGGAGTAGCTTATGGTCTGTTGTTGTTAATCCATTGTTGGATGTCCGCTATGCTTCTGCTCTCAATAACCGCTTGTTCAGCCGTTGGAATATTAGAGAAAAAATCGTACCCAATCTGGTTTTCAAGCCAGTCAATATTTCGGAAATTATTGATGTTGAACAAATCTTTTGTAGGCACACTGTCATCGTTCGGGACATAGAAGGCAAACGCCATAGCATTTGACTTCACATCCAGAGGATTTTGACCTGGTTGATCCAGGATCAAAAACCCTTTCCACAAGTTAGACGGAACACGAATCAGAGAGCCATCGGAAGCTGTTAAGGTAGCTCGTTCACCCTCACCACCAGCGATGACATAAAGCTCTTTACCAGAGCTAGCAATTTTCTGTGTCCAAGCTTCGAGTTCAGCCCATACACCACCATTATTTTTTCCGTTTTGTGGAAGTATATTGCTCATGAGATAAGTTGCTTGGGCATCTTTCTCTGTTCGTGACCGATCCCTTTGAGCAACTATATGACCTCTTTCATAACGCTGTCGATCGCTAGCGCGATTATTGATGATATCGCCAGTTGGCTGCACTCGATAAAAATCTGTAGGCAAGGTTTCGTCAGAAATGAACGAATTATTGGGTAGTCGTCTTACAGAACCAAACCACGAACTATTTAACTGATAACTAACCCAATTTGGATTTTTGGTACTGTTGTTGTATGAGAGAGTGTACTGAGGCTTCTCCAACAGATAGTTATCGGCGAAGTTAATCGCATCCGTTCGTGCCTCTTGGCGGTTGCTACCCGATAGATTCACTGGCTTTGGATTCCCAAATAGTAGATGCTGACTCTTAAAGAAGACATTATCAAGGAAAGCTGTGCCATTGCCCTCTGACTCAAACGTGAGAGTCGCCACCTTACCCCGCAAGTTTTCAGGCACATCTAGGGTAAAAGTTTCAAACCCCTTAATTCCATAGCCAATCTTACGAGTGTCCGCCAGGTAAACTGTTGTATTATTGGTTTGACCTTGAGCTGCTTCCAAATTGATAGTAGTTGAAACACCAGCCGTGCTACCATCCACTGCTTGCAAAGAGACTTTGATCCTGCCAGCGTTTAACTGTGGAGTATGCAGATCAAATCGCAACGCACCCCAGTCGGGTACAACAAACCGATTGTGAACAATGTCCTTGACTCCGTTGCTTCCTAATTTGAAGGCATAGTCTGGTTCGCTTTTCCCTTTGATGGACTTTACATCTTCCAAATTTTGAACCAAGTCAATATTTGGATTGGATTGACCGTTGTGGAATGACCACCCAGGTAGAGCGTTAGAAATATTCCTGCGAACTTGGCTCAAATTGCCGCCAAACGGATCGGTAACAGCATCAAAATTGCCGTTAAACAAAGTAGGAACTGCATCATCGCCGCGCATTCTGCCGCTGTAAGTATTGTCGAAACTTAGTGGAACCCGCGGCTGCGTTTCTGGGCGCAAAGTTTCACCGCCACCGAGTACAGAGTAGAACCATCCGGTTCCAATTCCTTCCCAAGGAGCGTCAGCGCTACCTTGGACAAAGTTTGCATCTGTATGATTTGGGGTGTACCAAGGATTGACGCGGTTGGGATTAGTATCGTAGAAGTCGGCATCGAACAACACCTCGTAACCTCCATCGCTGCGACGGCGGTAAACTGGATCTTTGAGCCAATCCACCGCATAGCTGGGTTGCGAATCCGTTAAACCCAGATTCGCACTGCCGGAATACCAATTAAGAACTCGTCCGTGAGTAGCACCCAAACCGCCCCCAATTACTGGAATAGCATCGGTTTGTCGGGTGAAGCCCGCCCGACTGTCAACACGGCCGGTTTGCTCAGAACGAGTTCCCAAAAATTCGACTACATCGGGGACACCGAGGAGATTGCCATCTTCATCTTTGGGGAACTGAAGTCCGGGTTGATTGCTAGTATCTTCTGGTGGCAGAAGGTTAGGAATATTTCGACCGTTGGGAGTCAACGACCCCAAACCATTCGGATTGGCTGTAGTTTGGTAGTAATTATCGGCAAATGTAATGCCTTCCCAAGTTTGCACTTTTGGCTCGTAGAAGTTCCTAAACCCTCCAATCCCCACCAGCGAAAGACTCTCCTGATCGAAGTCGTGGGGGTCTATTGTTGTTACTTGAAAATCACGGCCGAATTCATTTGTTCCGCCTGCCAAGGGGAATGCTGTCAGCAAGCGCTGCACAATTTCACTATTAACAACTGTTCCGCGACTGAAGCCAATAAAGTGCATGGGAGAGTCGAACAAGTCACCCTGCTCTCGAATCAGTTTCCCTTCGCTGTCGTAAAAGCGCGGCCTCCCTTGAGAATCGAGTCCTCCAATAGTTCCGCCCAAAGCTTGGTCTAACTGCACCAGCGAGGCGTAGAAAGCATCTGCTGCACCTTCTGTAAAACCAGAATCAGGCACGCTTGATTCGTTGTTTTGAGCCCAATCAGGCAGAAGCACTAAAGATTTGTCGCTGTAATTGTCAGATATGTAAGTAGCTAATTGTTCGAGGTAATTTGTTGTGGTTTCTGGATTTTGACCTGCGGGGAAGTCTTGCATCACAGCCCCATATTTATCGACAGGAACCCAGAAACCTGTACCCTTATCGTAGCGAATAATCAAACCCCCACCCCCTGCATCCGCGATATTGTTTGCGATGTCAAAAAAGTTAGGAGGAATTACTGCTTCTGCAACTATCGGAGGTGTAAAACCGTGAGTGAGAACAGTGACGCTTCTGAACGGAGAAAGAGAGCTTTCTAGCTGTGTATTAAACTCCCCAAAATCAAGATTTCGCTCTCCCTCAGTGTTTATTGCTTCGACAGCCCAATAATAGGTTTGACCTGCTGTGAGAGTCCGGTCTGGATCGAGGGTAAAATTGTTGTTATCTCCAAACCTGTCACCTCCATTCCAAACCCAGCCACCAGAAGGCTTCCAAGTTGCTGTGAGAATGCGGTTGGGATTAAAGTCATCAAACTCTTGCCACGGAGAACTCAAAAATTGTCTTTTTTCCTCTTGAGTTAGGTCGGAATCGGGCAGCACTTCAGATAAATTGACAACTTGGTCCCAAGGCAACAGACCCTCACCTTCGGGGAAGGTACTTACAAACAAATTAACTTCGCGTATTTGGGAATCAGGAATGCTGAAATTCCACTCAAAAGTCGGAGTCAAGTCATTTATTGTATTCTCACCTGGCCCAGTTAAATCCAGCCAATCCAGCGGTGTCGCGGCTAAACCGCGAGAGTTAGTCGCAGCAACGGGAGCTCGCTTGCTACCAGGCGGCACGCCGTAAGTATACTGGTTGTTCGCATCAGTCAGAATCTGGAAGTCGGCAGCAACACTAACCGCTGGGTTAATATTATCGATCGGCACTGTGGAAAGGTCAGCAACCGTAGCATTTCGTGCCGTAGTGGTGTCAAACAAAGGCAGCCCGACACCCCTACCTTTAGCATCAATTTGAAATTGACCGGGGTTTGTCACTGTTTTCACGAATTCTTCAGTGTCAAAGACATACACCTTGCCATTAGCACCGCTCAAATTGGGATAGGAAGCATAGAGGTACTTGCTATTACCTGAAAGCGCTAAATCAGTAGCAAATCCGTCGGGAATTGGTCGAGTTGCTGCTACTAATTGCGGATTTGTCAGCGGGTCTTTGATAATGCCGATATTGCTACCGGCCCGCGGGTCTCCATCCACGCTGGGCAATTCCTGACCGAAAAATTTCGTGTCCGCATTGCGACCCACAACAAACGCATAGCTAGCATCCGGTAAAACCGTTACCGAAACTCCCTCATTCACATCGAAGTAATCAAAAGTTGAACCCAGCCCTAAATTTGTATATCGGGTGGTAGCAGCAAAACTCACCGGGTCATTATTAGTAATGTCCAATACCCCAAATCCTTTGCTATCTTTCCCACTGTTTGTAAAGGTCATGGCTAAGGGATTGACGGTGCTTGCTATTCCTTGTACTCCTTCATCGGCTGTGATACTTCCGATTAATTGATTCCACTTTTTAGAGTTTTGACTGGGGTCGCTGGGTCGGTCTTTGGGGTCAATGTTAACAGCGTAAATTTTGCTGTTCGAGCCGTTTGGTGCGGTAACAAACAGCTTTTTGCCGTCGCTGCTAATGGCTATTTGTCGCAAACCGCTTGGGGCTGTACCGACTGGGATGGTTTGGGTGACTTGGTGATAGGTTGAGGAAAACGGGTTGATATCGAGAACGTAGATGGAGTTGCTGCCGATTTTTCCGTCTGCGATGTAAGCGTATTGGTCGCGGGGGTCTAGGACTATGGATCGAGGTTCTGCACCGCTGGGCAAATTTATCGGGTTAATACCAGCGGTATTCGGCTGAGTGTCTACCTGTTGCCTGGTCATCGGATCGACTAAAGCAATGCGCCCGGAACGATCCATCGCTACATAAGCACGGCTGCCGTCACTGGTGAGTGTTAGTTCTCGCGGTCGATCGAGTATATCATCCGTGCCTACAGAAACGCTGGCAATCGACAAGTCGCTGCTATTAGTAGCTGTGACGACTGATTCGGGATTTGCACCGTTAATAATTGCGATTTTATCTGTTGTCCACTGCGCGCCAAAGATGTATTCTGTATTGTTTTCTATTCGGTAAGGACTGCTATCGTATTTAACTTCTTTGGCTGGTTCTGAGGGATTTGGGCTAACTTTTTCGTTTTGCTTGCGGCTGATGACGATGCGGGATTCACCTAACGGTAAGGTGTTGGGAACTTGAACGGCGATTTCAAATTGATTGTTTGCCAATTTGCGACTTTTGTCTGTCAAAACTGTTCCTTCGTAAGCTTGTCTGCCTACGATAAATTTAACGGTTAAGTCGCTGAATCGGCTGCCTAACGGGTCGCTCAAGTTATCTACTAATACATTAGTACCCGTGATGAAGAGAACGGGTTGATTGTTGGGAAAAGATTGATTGTTGCTGTCTGTAAACTTAAGTTCGGCACTTTGGATGATGGGAGGTGCTTTCGGATTAGAAGCTGTTGGTGCGAGTTGGGATGCGCGTCTTTCGCCGATTAAAGCATCTTTGTCGGAATAGTCGAGATCCCTTTTACCTATAATTTCCCCAGTCAGAGCATCCAGTGCGCTATTTTTATTCGCAAGGATTAAAATCTGTGTTGGGGAAGCTCTGACTCAAACTGAGGGAGTTGGAAAAGCTGGCGATGTCTTCAGCGCTATTGTTGTTGTCAGCGGCCCGAAGTGGAGGGAGTGTTTGTTCTGAGATGTTGCTGGCGTAAGCTTGACTATTGAGTAAGTTTTTGGTATCAATCTCGAATTCTGGGGCGAGGAAATTCTGAAACGGATCTTGAGAGTTAAAAGGTGAATCTTTAACAAGTTTCATGTTTAATTTCCGTAGATGCGAGTGAGCTGTTTGCTTGTGATAGTTTCAAACTAACTAATTGATGCGCTTCACCCTTCATTCAAGAAGAATGTGTGGATTCGGACTTAATCAAGTTTTTAGTGCGTGATTTTTATTGAGTTGCCAAGCTTTTATTAAGAATAATGTTCCCGTATTTTCGGCAGCAAGTCAATCACGGAAATTACTGATATTTTCCGTCGGGTACTGGGAAACTGGCAGTGTCCGCAACAACTTAATAGCAGAGCATATGTGAAGGTTGCTGCGCTAGTTAGTTTGTTTGACTGATAAATTGTGATTGAATTGTTAAAATTTTACAGATTCTTTATCAAAGTAATGTACGTTACTCAGCCAAAATACTTAGATTGTTGTAGGCTCGCATTTCAAGCCTACTTAAATTGACTGACGGGAAATTACGGAACAACGGGAGCATCTCTGTTTGGCTTTTAGAGTGCGAGATATTCAATAGTTCGCACTGTAAAAAAAATGCTTTTTGCCAAAATCGAATGCTCCCTGTTGTTCCCTTGTTCATAATAAATGAAAGAATTAGCTGACACGTAAACATCAGAACGTTCTTGAAAGTAAAGCTTGACAGCTTCTACGCTGTAAGTCATGTAATCGCGCGTGATGTCGCTTTCAGCCATCGGTTCTCCGTCGCTGCTGGCATATTCAATTTCTACTTGTTCGACTTGAGTTAAAATTGTCATTTTTCAATTTTCCTCAAAGTTAATTAATTTAATGGTAGCATTCTGTCGGGTTTGAGAAAGTTTCAATATCCTCAACAAAATAAACAGCGGTAAGGTGTGCAGTGCACACCTACATGATTAGGTGCTGCGTCCTGGACTTTAAGGCTGGTAAGATGGTGTACAGATACAGACTATTTAAATTCTAATTAATCCCTCTCTCTAAAATAATCATTTCCGAACCAACAACCGGACTTCTAGCTATTAACTTGCCTTCCATATTCGCAATTTCTAACTTGCTGAAATCGAGTGAGTTAGCTTCTTTCCACATCTTCGTTGCTAGTTGATTTTGCTCAACTTCGCTGAGTTTGTACCAATCAGCAGCGACTTTTACTGTCAAAATGCTGCTGGCAAAATTAGCTTTAACAGACTCAACTAAACCGCCGCCCAGTCGATTCTTAATGTCAGTAACTTGATTTTGAATCGCAGCAATCAGAGACTGTTCGGGCGTCAGCGGTGGCGGTGGGATAATTTCTACTGGTTGCGGTTTTTCCGGCGCCACTAAATCGGGCAACTTGCTTTTGAATTTAGGAGAGATTGGCGCTGGCGGTACGATCGCCTCTGGCGATTTCGGCGTTCCCGATGCCATAAAATCATCAAAGGTTGGCGACGGCTGCTGCGCTGCTGGCAAAGGCACTTTTGCTACTTTCTCCGGCGGTTTTGGCGAGAAACTGTTGAGAGTTAAACCGACTGCAACGATTAGAATTGCTGCTATGGCGGCGTTTAAAATTGGATCGGACAGCTTCTGGTTCGTAGATGGTGGCAGTAGCGATCGCACTAGGCGCACAATACTTTGCCAAAGTATACCGACGTTCTGTAAAAAGCTCCCTTCCCTGCGTTGGGATACAGACTTTTTATCAACTTTTACAGCAACTTTTGGTGGCACGCTGTTAACTTCCGCAGCAACAGCGGGAGGAGTTACTGTTGCTGAGTCAGAAGCGGTGGGCGCGATCGGCTTTTCTTGCTGCAACGGGGGTTCGGCTGGTACTTTTTTGCCTTTTTTTCCCAAATTCCCAATCGATGCCATCAAAGCTTTGATTGTCTGACTTTTGGGAACCGCGCTGCTGGCATTTTGAGTTTTGCTGCCAGTGGGGGCAGACTTTGCAGCCGAATCAACCTCCGGTGTCGGAGATTGAGAGGGTTCTGGAGTTGACTGGTTTAGTTGTTCTTCTGACATTTTCTCTGCCTTGGGGCGTTGCAAATATATCTAAAAGCGATAAATTTTTAGTTGAGCCATCTCAACCTTAATTTATCATTTCATTAGTTGTAACTGAATCAAAATGAGCATCAAACGCCGTCACTTTCTAATTTTAGGCAGTCTCAGCAGCTTAGGTTTGGCCGGAGTCTGGAAAATGTTTCAGCTTCGGACTGCCTGGGGTACAGACGCCCACGCTGCTGTGCCTCCTAACGTTGAGGCCCAAAGGGCGATCGTCCCTTTGCCGGCCTCACCGCCTATTTTACGCTTTATTTCGGTAGCCGACACCGGTACCGGGGCTGAAGGTCAGTATGCTGTGGCTGAGGCGATGGCGCAATATCACCGGGAAAACCCTTTTAATGTTGCTGTTCTTGCCGGCGACAATATCTACAATAACGGCGAAATTGAAAAAATTAATGCTGTTTTCGAGCGGCCTTATCAGCCCTTATTACAGCAAGGTGTAAAATTTTATGCTTGTCTGGGAAATCACGACATCCGCACTGCTAACGGCGATCCGCAAGTTAAATATGCGGGTTTTAATATGCAAGGTCGCTACTATACTTTTCGGCGAGATCCAGTACAGTTTTTTGCTTTAGATACCAATCACAATGCGGATTGGAAAAATCAGCTTGTTTGGCTGGAAAAAGAGTTGAGTCAGAGCACCGCACCTTGGAAAGTTGTGTTCGGCCACCACCCGATTTATTCCTCTGGCGTCTACGGATCTAATCAATCTTTTATTAAGACTTTCGCGCCTTTGTTTCAAAAGTACGGCGTGCAGCTTTATATCAACGGACACGAGCACAGTTACGAACGCACTCGCTCGATTAACGGTACGACTTATTTAATTTGTGGGGCCGGCGCGGGCACTCGTCCGGTGGGGCGTTCTGAGTGGACGGAGTATTCTGCTAGCCGCCTAAGTTTTGCGACGTTTGATGTCTATGAAGACCGGATGTTTGTCAGTTCTATCGGTACTGACAAACGGGTTTTTGACAGAGGGGTGATTCAAGTGCGATCGGCTTAATTCAAATTATATTCAGGAGGAAACAAAATGAATAGGGGTTTTAGAGCCAATAAAACTGGTTTTGTTTTAGAAACAACTGTAGAAGGTACGTTGAGAGGCCACGGATATCTCGAAATATGCCCCCAGTTGCCGAAAAAGCGCAAGCGAGATTGGCTCTTAATCTCTACTGAAAATCCCAAGCGATATGCTAAACAGGTTTATATCGGGTCTAGTATCTATGAAACTGAAATAAATGTCGATTTTTATATTGTTGGTTGCGGTTTATTTCCTCTGGGTCTAATTGTTGAGTGCAAGTGGCAAGAAGACAAAGGTTCAGTAGACGAGAAGTATCCTTACCTCAATTTAAATATAAAAAATTGCTATCGGGTTCCTACTATTGTTATAGTGGGCGGTGATGGTATGAGACAAGGTTCGATCGACTGGTTTAAAAAACAAATTCCTGACAATCAAAATCTGTTGGCAGTTCACAAGCTAGAAGGTTTTATTACCTGGGCTAACAAATATCTGTAACAGAAATTACGCAACTTTGCCGCGTCTGGCGAAACTAGGTATTGCTCCTACAAAATATGCTTAGGATCGCGAATTAAATAATTTACACTCTTGAAAGTGGGGAGTAGGGTTGGGCTTATAGCCCGCCCTTTCTGGACGGGCGGGACGCCCATCCCACAAGAACCATCACGCATTGTAAGTTATTTAATTCTCATTCCTTAATTATAGACTTGGCTTAAATAATATTTAAAATGAACGTATTAATAATTCCTTGATTTTCCCGCGCTTCAAACTATTAGAATTAATTCCCCTAGATGCTGAGATTTCAATTAGTTTTGGCAGAGATTTATTTGGGAAAGCTTGAGTATCGCGGTAGATTTTTTCGATAAAATCGCAGTTGGAATTAGACAGCATAACTTTCACGCCCCGTTCTGCAAGTTGGGCAAAAATATCTCTCAGTTTAAGCTGTTCCGATTCTTTGAAATTATCCCGGCTGTAAGTGGTGAAGTTACTGGTGGCACTGATTGGATAATAAGGCGGGTCAAAATAAACAAAGTCTTCGCGGCTGGTAGCAAAATCCAAAATTTCATCGAATTTTCTGACTTCAATTTGAGCGGGCGCGAGTAAAGATGAGACCGATCGCAGTAAATCGGCTTGACAAATGTTAGGATTTTTGTATCGACCTATGGGAACATTAAATTCACCTTTTGAGTTTTCTCTGTAGAGGCCGTTGTAACAAGTTTTATTTAGGTAAATCAGGCGTGCTGCTTTTTCTGTATCTGTTGTGTAGGAGCGCGATCGCACCGAGTAATAATAATCTTTATTGTCCTTGCTGTGTTCTGACTGGTGATCGAACAAAAGCTCAATTAGCTCCTCAACTTTATCCCTGACACAGCGATAAGCATTAATCAACTCAGGATTAATATCTGTTAAAACAGCTTGCAAACCAGGGTGCTGCTGTGCTAAGTAAAAAAATACAGCTCCGCCGCCCAAAAAAGGCTCGTAGTAAGTTGTGAACTTTTCAGGAAAATAAGGTTGATATTGTCCAATCAACCGAGTTTTGCCTCCTGCCCATTTCAGAAAGGGACGTGGCAAGACGAAAGAAGGTGCGGCAGCAGACATTTATCTAGAAATAACGGCCCTCTAATATTTATCACAACTAGAACTCAATAGAAATACTTCTGAAGTTCTTACCGGAGGTCGCGTGGCATTAAACAGACAGTGCCGGAGCGATCGGCGAAAAGTTTTCGTTAGAATTATATATGTCAGCTAAGCCTAGGCAAAAATGCCCGAGCGCCCGATCGGCAGATTTAGCTCCGGCTGTGCCAAAATTGTCTAACTCGCTCACAAGTGTTACCAGTCAAAGATTGTGCTGTAACACTTTACCCCACCAAGCTCATGCAAGATTTTATTAATAACGTCTCTCGCTACCCGCGCTTTTTCATTACGATATGTCTGGGAATTTTCTTTTTCCTGTTCGAGCGACTCAAGCCCCTGCTCGATCGACCGGCAACTGCGATCGCCCTGATTAGTTCGATTGTAGCGACTTTTGTCTTTCTAACTTTTACACTGCGGGCTATGTTAGGCCTGAGTTCGGTTTAAAGCCTGCGCTTGAACGCAAACACCAACGGCAAATTCAGTTAACACACTAATTCCCCAAGTAACTGCCAACTCTTGCAGGCGATCGCACACTTGACAATAGTCGTTGCGATACATTGGAAGAGGAAAAAAATTGCGCTAGTTACGCCCGCGCTGCTCAACCAAGGGGCAGGCAAACATTACCGAAGTGCAGGACAAGCGTTTGGGGCTATCAACATTCACTGGGGAAATACTGCACCTCTGTTTCCCCGGTGTCCCACTTAATCATTAGGAAGCGGCACACCCCGCCCCGCTTTCCTCTCCCGTTAACCTGACGGTATCACGAGAGTTTCCAGCGGACAAGACAGATGAAGTTTGAACATATCTATCAATTTTTTCAAGACCCCCCTCCTGTTTATCTAAACAAGGAACTAGCGGTGTGTTACATTCTCTCCGTGTTATTGCGCGGAGATTCCTACGGTACAGAACTGATTGGCCAACTAGAGAGGGAATTCCCCATCTACCGACTTTCTGATACCGTTCTCTACAGCGCTCTGAAATTCCTCGAAGATGAAGCCGTAATCACCGGTTACTGGAAAAAAGTAGAAGGACGAGGCCGCCCCCGCCGGATGTATCAAATCCTCCCTGAGTGGCGGCACCAAGCTCAAGACCTCGCTCGTCTCTGGCATGAGTACATTGGTCAGGGAAACGGCGCGTCAGAGCGTCGTTCCCGCGCCTTAGAAACTGGTCAGACGGGTTAGCCGAGTTTGAATCGGATGCCTCAACCCTGGAGATGCTGGCGCTACTTGCAAAGCGATTTGCCTGATTGCCTTCGCTTTGCTTGATCGCCCGCCGCACAGCGATTAAAGCAGCTAAACTACGTCAGGACTTACGCATTGTCACTTGAGAATTAGCGACGATGGGGAGATAGGGGAATTGGGTGATGGAGAGCAAAACGCCTTGCAGAAGAAGCTTTCTGCGAATTTTGATAACAAAGTGTCTGCGTAAGTCCTCGATCGCTTTTTTATGTAAAGTTCTGTAAAGTAATAGTAGATAATTTCAATTACACAAACTTCTACCGATGGATACTGCTGTTCTTCCTTCTACCTTTGTGCTGACGCTACTGTTGGCTGTTGGCTTGTTTTTCTTCATCAAGGCTTCAGTCAAAGATCGAATCGAACAAGTCAAGCTGGCTTCCGAGAGCGCCCAAGAGTCACTGTTAACCGACTTACAACAGTATTTTGCCCAGAGAGCTTACCGAGTTGCAGCCGTCGATGCCCCCAACTATAAAGTCACGTTTGAGGGTTTTGTGCGGCCGAGTTGGTTTCTAGCTATTTTTCTAACACTGCTGAGTGCAGGTGGCACTCTGTGCTTGGGACTGGTTTTGGGAATGCTAGTTCCTCAGCAGGGTCAAATTTTCCTAGCTTTGGTAATGCTGTCCCCGCTGGCGGGGGTATTTTACTGGAAAAAAGCTGGACGTTCGGAGCAAGTCTCCCTCAAACTCGAATCAGTTGCTGAGTCGGGAAGCCAAACCAAGAGCTTTGTTACTGTCAGAGCTCACCGGGATGAACTAGCAGCCATGCAAAAAGCTTTAGATTTGAAGCCGATCGATTAAAAGTTTGACGCGGAACGTTTTTTGATATGCTAGATGCCGTAGTTAGACTTCTAGCTGACAAACCGATAACTCAAGTGCGGCTCTCTCGTTGATAAACCCGTGGCTGTTTTTTTGATCCACTTGTTCGATCGACAAATTGATCGACAAAACAGTCAAAAAAAAACCATTATCGTGAAAGTGCCAATTGTGGCGATCGCCCTTGGGCTGCGATCTAGCCTGTTGCGATGGCTCCTTATACCCTAATTTGTAAGGACTTTTCGCAGAAAATTCAGTTGGCACTCTCCAGACAATGAGAACTCTCGCGCTTTTGTTAAAAGACTTAGAAAAACATTGCCGTCAATGTTTTGAGCTAAACATTTTGAGCTATGCGCGACTGGCTGACACCACAGGAATTTTTTCTGTGGTAGCTTCCAACATCACCTTTAAGCTGGGAAACAAGAAATGGTTCTCTTCTACGTATTGGGCTCCAAATAAACCTTTTTCAGCCCAGAAGTATCTGTCAGTGGTATGCTCGTTACGCTTGACTAACAGCAAAGCTGGGGGAGCAATGCCTTCTGCATGGATGAACTTGCGAGCCGCTGTTACGGGTTTATCTTCGCCGCTCTCGATGCTATATTGAGGCACACACTCTAAAATTCTGCGTCCTTCTTGTCGGCGGCGACTCTTGCGTTTGCGTCTCCTGGCCAATTTCTTTACCTCCTCTGTGAGCAGACAGTATGAGCAGACAGGTTGTAATGATAGCTACCAAATCCGAGGCCAGTATATCCGTTCTAGCTCAAAAAATCAACTGTTTTTAATATATCGACATAATCTTCACATTCGTGCCGATCGACAAAAGTGTAACGGTTGTGGTAGGGCTGGCCGCAAGTTCCGCCAAAAGCCCAGCTTGGGGATCGGTGGAAGCTGCGCGGACGGGGAGGCGGGGCAATTAGGGTTCATGAAAGCCCCATGCCTTCAACATAGCTGCCTTCTATCAAAGCCAAGAAACCTGAAATCTAGAAGTCTCTCATCAGTAATCGGCGGTCGATCATTTGTAATTTACTTAGAATTCCGTTAGATATCTTAATGTGGCGCTCATGTTAATGCCAGCCAGTTCAGAATTTGTCAAACTTTGCCGCTCGCAGGTGGCGATCGCCGTCAGTTTGGGAGCGAAATTCAGCGCGGTATACCTGACACAAGAGCTCGTAGAAGGCAGCGAAGCAAAGTTGGTGCCGATCGCAGTTTACCCAGAAACCTCAGCCGAATCGGAAGAAAATCAGGGGTTGAGGTTACAATCTTCCGAAAGCTCGACAGTAAAACCAGTACCGCGACTGCTGGCGCCGCCTGTTGTGCCTGTGGAAGAATCAACCGTAGGCGCGATCGCACCTGATCGACTTCCGGGTAAGGAGCGCACTTCCCATCAGTGCCAAGGCCCGGAGAATGTGTGGCAGCAGCGGATGCAAATTGTGACGCCTCTGATACACGAGGGAGCTGTAATGGGACTTCTAGTCAGCGGTCGGCAAGACAGGCCTTGGAACGAGCGAGAGGAGGCTCAGATACAACAAATTGCTCGCACCTTAGCCCTAGCCTGCATTTTAGACCAGCGATCGCAGTGGATGCAGCAGGAATTGGGTACGAGTCGGCAAATCCAGGCTCAGGTTTACGACACGATGCACAATTTGCTGCACCAGTTCAAAAGTCCGTTGACAGCGTTGCGAACTTTTGGCAAGCTGTTAGCGCGGCGGCTGGTACCGGAAGACAAAAACCGCAATGTGGCTTTTAGTATTGTCCGAGAGAGCGATCGGCTGCAAGAGTTGCTTGGCCAGTTCGATCGAACTGTTGACACCGGCGAATCACATCTAAAACTGCGATCGGGTACTTCAGAAAAAGCAATCTCCAATGTGGAATCAATCCGGCATTCTCCTCTGTCGCTGTCACCTGCGGCAAATGTGAAGGAATCCTGTTTTGTTACAGAAGTCTTAAAACCGCTGTTAAATTCCGCCGAGGCGATCGCCTCTGAAAGGAATCTGAAATTGGTCGCCGACATGGAGGCGGATTTGCCACCAGTCTGGGCCAACGATCGAGCTTTGCGCGAAGTTTTGAGCAATTTAATTGACAATGCTTTGAAATATACCCCTGCCGGCCACCAAATTTATATTAAAGTCAGGTACAAAGTAGGGGATGGCGATCGGGCAGGATACAGCCAATTGCCTGCCATAGCAGTTGCCGTCAGCGACACAGGTTCCGGCATTCCCCCCCAGGATTTAGAGCATTTATTTGAGCGGCACTACCGGGGAGAAAAAGCGCAGACAGAAATTCCCGGCACAGGATTGGGTTTGGCGATCGCCCGCGATTTAGTCCGCCAAATGCAAGGAGAAATAGAAGTATTTTCCCCTGTCAATCCTGAATGGCTGCCATCGGCGGAAACTCATTTATATCCAACCAATCGCGGCACTACCTTTGTGGTTTGGCTACCCGTGAATAAGTAACGAACTCTATTGCTGGGAGACATTTTTTATGAAGCATCTACCTTTATTCGATAAAATTCCCAAGTTTTCAACTTCTTTAGAAGTTTTCAAAAAACACTTTTTTCGTGTACGGTTTTTAGCTGCTTTTAACATTCTGACTATTCTGATTTTGTGCGCGCTGAGCATATACGCCAAACTCAACAACCAGGGAGACGGAGTTGAACGCCTGTTTAGCGATCCTTTTAATTTCTGGTTCCCTTACGAAGGCATTCTCACCGGAGTTTCCGAAGTCCTATGGTGCACCCCAGTCGCAATTTGTGCATTTACTTTCGGAGTGCTGCGCCAAAAAGAGCCGCGGAGTCGATCGGGGATATTCTTATTTTTTAGTGCTTTACTGCTGGGAGTCTTTTTCCTAGATGACAGGTTTCGGATGACTTTGATTATTTCTCGGTTGGGAATATCTAAGAAATTAATTTATTTGTGTTATGGTAGTGCAGTTTTCCTTTACGGAGTTAAGTTTTGGCGATACATCAAAACCACTCCTTACCTGCCATTAGTCGCAGCATTCCTATTGTTGGCTATCTCGCGGTTTGCGGATCCTTTACACTTGCGAAATCAAGGAGTACACGCGATGTTAGAAGATGGCACTAAATTATTAGCTCTTCTGAATTTAGCCCTGTATTTTTGGTACGTCTGTCATCATGAAGTTTGGTGGCATTTGCAGCAGAGAGAAGAACGTTGAGCGCCTCGATGATATTACAAAAAAGGCCTGGCTGAATTAGGGTATCACTAAGCAACACCGGGGATCGCATAAAACCAAAATAATTTCTTTGATTTTGATATGGCATCGGAAGCTCAGCAAATTTTAGAGAGTGAATTAATAATCGAAGGGAATGTCTGAGCAACTTGTTGCCTGATTTAGAATAACAAAAAGTTTTTCCTGTCAAACGAGCTATCAGGATGTGTTAATCTTGTATTTACGCGCTCAACAATTTAGCAGCGCCCTAACTGAGGTAGCACCGGATTCATAGGCTTTAACTATTTTTTTACGAAACTCGATCGCATAAAGTTTCATTTTTTCGGCTTATCTACGGAATGCAGTGTACTAAATATACATGGAATATACTGTATTTTTACGACACAGTTAGTAACGCCTCGGAAGAGATTGTTAAAAAATATATTGAAAACCAACACAATTAAGTTAGAAGAATGTGGCTAAAGCCGCATCAAGTCCACACCCCAGAAAAGGAGGGACTTGATGCGGTAAAAAATTCTGTCAGAATTCCGATTAATGAGGAATTAGCAATTACCCTATTCTCATGCAACTGAAAACCGGTATTGTAAAACTTCATTGAGTTTATAAGCAATTATAAACAATAATGGTATTCTATTGTTGTGAGTGTTGAACAAGGAATACGCATAGCCCAAAAAACGCAAGTCTCAAATGCAACTAACACAGAGGCACATCATTAAATCAACGTCACACCGTTTCGCCCAAATAGACGAACTAGCTTTCAAGTCCAAAAACCTCTACAATGCCGCCAATTACGTCATTCGTCAGAGCTTTATTTATGGATGGGGTTATGTCAGTTATAACGAAATGAACCGATTGATGAAGTCTCACGAAGCATATAAGGCTTTGCCTGCTAAAGTAAGTCAGCAAATCTTGATGGTGCTAGACAAGAATTGGAAATCGTTTTTTGAAGCCGTTAAAGCTTACAAAGTTGATTCTTCAAAATTCACGGGTCGTCCAAAACTGCCTAAGTACAAAGACAAGACAAAAGGGCGAAACCTTCTCGTCTACACGATTCAAGCGATTAGTAGTAAACAGTTAAAGAAAGGAATTATCAAACTTTCCGGCACTGAACTTTCAATTAAAACCCAACTCAATCCGAACCAGATTTGTCAAGTTAGACTGGTTCCGAAATGTGATTCCTATGTAATTGAGGTGATTTATGATGAACCGGAGTCCACAATCAGCAATGCCAACTCTGTAGCTAGTATTGATTTAGGACTGGATAATTTAGTGGCGTTAACTTCAAATCAACCGGGATTTATCCCTTTGTTGATTAACGGGCGACCATTGAAATCAATCAACCAGTTCTACAACAAACGCAAATCCCGATTACAATTCCAGTTAAAAGGGAATCGTCAAACCTCACCCAGGATTCAGCGCTTAACTCGTTGTCGCCATCAAAAAGTTGATAATTACTTGCATCATGCTAGTCGTGTGATTGTTGACCATTTGGTAGCGAAGCAAATTGGGACATTGGTGGTTGGGAAAAATGCACAGTGGAAAACCGAAATTAACTTAGGTAAGCAAACCAATCAAAACTTTGTCAACATTCCTCACTCTCGATTAATTGAGATGTTGGAATACAAAGCTCGGCTGGCGGGAATCAAGGTAATTGTGCAGGAAGAATCCTAGTGCGATTCGTTGAAACGTGAATCACGGTAATCAGTCCGTACATAACGTTTCCAGCCACAAGGCTGAACTCTCGG
>NZ_JAUBTV010000094.1:0-26748 GCF_036705145.1 Microcoleus sp. B5-D4
TAAGTTAGATTTAGACCCGGATTTGATTTTAAATCACCCTAACCTTCCTTCAGTCTTGTCTTATGGTACTCTGGCTGGTTAAAAACTGTCCGGAGTATTGATATACACTCGTTTGTACGAACAATGTTGCCGAGCTTTTTATCCTCTCTCACTGGATAACTTCTGCCAACTAATGTCTACTTATAGAAATCTATAGCCTTTCGAGCTCTCATATGAGGTACTCATGGGCATAGGCCTCCGTGGCCTCCGTGGGCATAGGCCTCCGTGGGCATAGGGCATACCTCACTTTTTTGAGAACCGCTATAGTTATTTAGGGAGCATCGGCAGCTTGCCCTAAAATCGCTCGCCCAGCAATCTTTGTCGCACCCCCTCAGCGATTTTCTGCCCCAGATATTCGGGAATTAAACTTTCATTGGGCCCCAACAAGTAGAGAATTAGGCGAGTTCGCCCCCGCCAAACCAGCAAATTAGCATTTACTACCAACAAATCC
This sequence comes from Microcoleus sp. B5-D4, assembly GCF_036705145.1. Classification (NCBI taxonomy): domain Bacteria; kingdom Bacillati; phylum Cyanobacteriota; class Cyanophyceae; order Oscillatoriales; family Microcoleaceae; genus Microcoleus; species Microcoleus sp. B5-D4. Next base: position 491 of record NZ_JAUBTV010000094.1, read on the forward strand.
TCTTGCCAGATGGCATACATAACTTTGTAAAAAAGTCCAGGTTGATTATCTGCTTCAATCAGCAAAGCTGGCAAGTGGAAAACCGGATCGACGTAGAATTCAGTTGCCACATCTTCTAAACCCGCGTCTAAATTAAATTCCACCGCCAACATCTCTTCAACCTCAAAATGTCCCGCCAATGCCTCTCGAACGGCTCTACAGACATTTTCTGCTGTTTTATCTGCCAGTACCTTGCCACCGCGAGATACGACCAATTTGATAAATACCAGCATGGGCGGGTAAATTTGACCGTACAGACTCAGACTGTGAATCGTCAGCCCGTAGGCCGCGAGCACTCCAAAAATATCGCTCAGTAGAAAAGACTGGTTCCGGTAAGCAAAATGCAGGGCACTTTTGTTACCTTCGGCTCGGATTTCGATGACTGCTTGCCGAGTTTTGTAAAGCTGGTAAGCTAATTTGAGGTTTTGCAACTGAATTTCGCTGCTGACAAATTGCTCATAAAACTGCGGAAACGCTCGGTTAAAGCGCTTGAGAAGTTCTAGTGTAGATGGTTTTAAACCCGAAGCCATAATTGAGGAGAAGGTGCGGGAGATATACTGGTATTGACTCTTCCATGCCTTATGGCAATGGGATTTTCGATTCGACGATTCGACTTAAATTGTGCCCGTCTCCTCACTAAAAGCAAAAGTCAAATCTGTCTGAGAACTTATCACGAGAATGTCACCGTTGCGCCATTCCAGTGGTATTTTCCACCAAGGGTATAAGTTCCGGCGCGATCGGCGGCACTCAAAAGAAGCATTTCCCAATATGCCTCTGTCCTGGTTCGGCAACAAATTTTACCTTAAAAGCGGGTTCTCCGGGCACTGGCTAGCAGAACAGTTCTACCAAACTTGACAGAATCAAAAAAGCGCAGACTCAATGTTGGACGACAAATCCCTGTTTTCGGCGTAAGATGAGTGTACCGTAAACTGTTCCTCAAGAGGCTACCGGCAATTGCTCCTACGCCGATCGGAGTGGGTTTATCTGTCGGGTTCTCTTTCTCGTCGTCCAACTTCTACTACCTTAACCGCGCCTGCATGGGTTTTTGGAAAAACTTATTTAGTAGTTCTGAGTCTGCCTCTGTACCCCAAACAGCGGATTTTGAGGAAGATGTGGCTGTTGGGTTAGGCGATCCGCTTTCCCCAACGTTTCGCAAACCCGCCAGCGGCAACGCTCGCATCTTTTTCAGTTGCGATCGGGACATTGACCTCTATGAACTCGAAGAACTTTGTAATGCAGTGGGTTGGTCTCGCCGTCCCCTGCGTAAAGTCAAAAAAGCTATTGTGCACAGCTTCCTAGTCGTCTCTATGTGGGAGATGCGGGGCAGCCAGCGACGGCTGGTGGGTTTCGCCAGAGCGACTTCAGACCATGCTTTTAATGCCACGCTTTGGGATGTGGTAGTTCATCCCGACTACCAGGGCAAAGGCATGGGCAAGGCGCTGATGAAATACATCATTAAAAAACTCCGCAGTGAAGATATCAGCAACATTACCTTATTTGCTGACCCTCAAGTGGTGGATTTTTACCGCAATTTGGGCTTTATGTCCGATCCAGAGGGGATTAAAGGTATGTTTTGGTATCCTGATTAGCGAGCCAGGTGCAGGTTGGCGTTGATTTGTTGAGGATCTACAATACAATATTGACGCTGACAACACCGAATGCACCTGTGCGCTGCGGTCAGTTACCCGTGGATGTATCTCGGCATCACGGCCGTTATGAAGCTGTGCAAGTATTGTCAGTCGATTTGAGCAGAGCACTATAGGAGTCAGGGGCGGGTATCGGTTTTGGGGTGGGGTCAAACCGCACACCCTGAAAAAAACTTCGCCTTAGCTGCATCGAGAGCTAAATATTTAATAAAGCTTGACAAGCAAGCGGTTTTGTGTGTTAATGGTTAGAGGTTAGCTAACTATAACACCGGGATGTAGCGCAGCTTGGTAGCGCGCCTGCTTTGGGAGCAGGATGTCGCAGGTTCAAATCCTGTCATCCCGATCGCACAATGTTAAATAATAGATTGAAGCAGAACTGTCTCTGATGTTTACATTTCGTCAAAATGAAAACAAATTGAGGCAGTTTTTGCCGATCGTGCTAAGTCGCCAGTCTTTGCGTTAATGTGTTTCAGGATCGCTCCTGATGGAAAAAACATGAAATCATTAGTTCGTTTGGGCGCAATATTGGGAATTGTCGGCAGCACTCTGCTGGGCCCCTCCCCAATTGGCAAGATGTCTGCACTGGCACTGCCGGAGCCGCAAATTTTGGAAAAATTGCGCTCGGTGCCGGTATTTACGATTACAGACGCTCAGGGTGCGCCCCTGATCGCTTCTGTTCCCAAGCAGGGTCAGGGTCAAACTGGTAATGCTTCCGTGGCGGGAATTTTCATCAGCCAGAAAGACGCTCAAGCTTTTGTCGATCAACTGAAAACCAGAAATCCTCAGTTGGCGGCCACGGTGCGCGTGATGCCGGTGTCGCTGGGGGAAATTTATCAGATCACTCAAGCAAATAAAGGCAAGCCGGAGGAAGTGCAATTTGCTTTCGTTCCCGCTCCGCAGCAGGTGCAGTCGGCTAAAACTGTACTTCAGCAGACTGGTCAACAAGTTAACGAGTTCAACGGTGTACCTCTGTTTTTGGCCAGAGGCGGTGCGGAAAATGGTTATTTGACGATTCAGCGGGGCCAGCAAGAGGTGATTCCCTTGTTTTTTAACAAGGAGGATTTACAGGGAATGGTCGATCGTTTTAAGCAGCAGCAACCGAACGTGACCGCCACAATTAAGATTGAGGTGGTGAACTTGGAGAGCGTTTTGGAAGCTTTGCGTACTGAGAACGACCCGTTTTTGACCCAAATGATTTTGATTCCGTCGCGGGAGTCGCTGGAATTTGTGCGATCGCTCCAACCGGCCGGTGCGGGCCAAAATCCACAGGTTGCTCCGGCTCCAGCTCCGGCTCCAGCTCCGGCTCGGCCGACTCGCTAATATTTAGTCAGTTGACAGTTGACAGTTGACTGTTAACTGTTGACAGTTGACTGTTGACCACGAATTTCAAAGGTGGTACCCGCCACGTGATTTATCCGTGGAATCAATCCCAAATCGAAAATCTAAAATCAGAAGAGCCCCCGCATTTATCCGTGGGGTCGCCTCTAAAATCGAAAATCGAAAATCGAAAATCGATTGACTGTTGTCATTAGTTACCAATTCCCGATGCCCGATGCCCGATGCCCAATTCCCAAAAAGTCTTATGTTTGTTTCTGGTTTAGAGCTTTGGCAGTGGGCGAATCAAGCTAAAACCGAGGCGAGAGCCTCTGACATTCCCCTAGCAGAAATCGACTGGCTGCTGCAAGAGCTGGCCGGTTTGGATAGGTTGGCTCTGCGTTTGGAGTCGTTTAAAGATTTGCCAAAAATTGAATTAAAGTTGTCTTTATCGGAACTTGCTCAATTGTGGCAGCGGCGCTTGCAGGAACGGGTGCCGGTGCAGTATTTAACGGGAGTTGCACATTGGCGGCATTTTTCGCTCAAAGTAACGCCGGCGGTGCTAATACCGCGTCCTGAAACGGAATTGCTGATCGATTTGGCTGTGGAAGCTGTTAAAAGCCGTTTAGAACCAGAAAATATCAATCAAAAATCAACCCCCCCCAACCCCCCCTTACTAAGGGGGGGAGAAGATTTAAACTTCTCCGAGCTTCGGGGGGGAAAATTTGCCAAATCGCATTGGGTGGATTTGGGGACGGGCAGCGGGGCGATCGCGATCGGCTTAGCTTCTGCGTTGACAAATGCTAGGGTTTATGCGGTAGATTGCAGTTCGGAAGCTTTGGCAGTTGCTCGACTGAATGCTGAGAATTTGGGCTTTGAATCGCGAATTAATTTTTATCAAGGTTTGTGGTGGGAACCCCTAGAATTTCTCAAAGGTCAAGTCAGCGGCATGGTGTCTAACCCCCCTTACATTCCCAGCAGCACGGTGCTGACTCTGGAACCGGAAGTTTTGAAGCACGAACCTCATCTGGCCTTAGACGGCGGTTTTGACGGGTTAGAGTGCATCCGGCATTTGGTAGAAACGGCTCCCGATTATTTAGAATCGGGGGGTGTTTGGTTGGTTGAGATGATGGCGGGACAGGCTGAGGCGGTAGCTGATATGCTGCAAAGTCACGGGAGTTATGGCAAAGTTCAGATATTTTCTGATTTAGCAGGGATCGATCGGTTTGCCTTAGCCTACCGTCTGTAGGTTTCAAGAATATGTCGTACTTCTAAAATCTCAAATCTCAAATCTCAAATCTCAAATCTAAAATGGCATGACACAAGTTGCGATCGACTCCTTAATTCAAGGGGCAATTTCTGGTAATCATATCGTCAGTTTTCCTACAGATACTGTACCCGCTTTGGCTGCGCGGCCCGATCGCTCGGAGTTGATTTTTGCAGCTAAACGCCGCAGTCAAGACAAACCGCTGATTTTGATGGCAGCATCGGCCAAGGCTTTGTGGCCTTACGTGCAGGGGAGTCCAGCAGAGTTAAAATTGTGGCAGCAAGTGGCCGAATCCTATTGGCCGGGGGCGTTAACTTTGGTACTGCCGGCTTCGGCAAAAGTCCCGGCGGCCATGAATTTGATCGACCCAACTACCATCGGAGTACGAGTTCCTGACTTTCCCCTTGCGCTCAAGATTCTAGAGCAGACAGGCCCTTTGGCTACTACCAGTGCTAATTTATCCGGTCAGCCGCCTCTGGAATCTGTGGCAGAAATTGAGGCTCAGTTTCCCGAAGTCTTGACATTAGTTCCTTCTGAATTAGCAACAGCGACAACAGCTTCGAGTTTGCCTTCGACTGTGGCTAAATGGAGGGGCAGCGAGTGGGAAATATTGCGACAAGGCGCGATCGAGTTAGAATGCTAAAAGCTAAACTCCAAGGCAAAGCAATATGGCGCCGATCGGCTGGAGCAACTTTATATATTTAGGTATGGGACTGGGGCTGGGTTTGGGAAGCAGTTTGATTTGGCGCCTGCGGCAAAAAAGCTCGCAACAGCCCGAACCGGCGCCCAAAGTAGCCCCACCTCCTCAAGAAATTCATTTAGAGAAGTTTGATGCCCTTTCCGAGCAACTTAAGCAAACTCAATTGGCTTATCAGATGGCATCGGAGATGAGCCAATTTAAGGCGGGTTTTTTGGCTCGGACTTCTCACGAGTTGCGATCGCCCCTGAGCACTATGATTGGTACGCTGCAATTAATTCTCTCGGATTTGTGCGACGATCCTGCTGAGGAACGAGAGTTTGTCGAGCAAGCTCACGCCGCGGCACTCAAGCTGGTGAAATTAATAGATGAAATTATCTCTGTTGCTAAAACTGAACACGGCACTGAAAGGATGGATATTGAGCCGATTCAGTTAGCTAAGGTTTTTGACGAGGTTGATGATTTAACTTACTTGCAAGCTGCTAATCGCGGCATTCGTTTGGAGATATTGCCGCCAGATCCGGGGATTTATGTATTGGCAGATTTGCCGAGGTTTAGGCAAGTTTTAGTCAATTTGGTAGATACTGCTGTTGCTCAGATGGAGGAGGGGAGTATTTCTGTTTCGGCGCATTCTTCGCCGGAATCTGGATACGTTCAAATTTGGGTGGACGATCAGCGTTCAGTGAGTGCTTGGAGCGAGTCTTGGGATTTGCTGAAGCACGATTTGGAGTGTGATGTTACCAAGAGCAGTGATAATTCTCAGGTGTCTTCTGGAATGAGGTTATTGATGAATCAGACTCTTTTAAGTTTGATGAGCGGAAAGTTGGAGGTTCTGGCGGTGCCTTCTGAGTCCGAAGAGTGCAATTTTAACCGGACTCAGTGTTCTATTCCTTTGGCAACTTTCTGATGAAGAAAGTTCGGCAACGAGCAATCTACGGGATTTAATAGACATAGGAGTGAAAAGCCTGTCTTGAACAGGCTTTCCGGCCTGTTCCACAAGAATTATTGGAGATGTCTAATAGGGAGTAAGGTGCGCTGCGACGCACCCTACATATTATAGATTTTGGTGCAATTTTTGTGCGTATTTAACAATTAGCAGTTAGCAATTCGCCGTTGCTAATTTCTAATTCGAGATTCTCTTCTAGAAGCTGATTTTCAAGTACCATTGTGGTGCTAGCGTTTTGCTGAAAACCGATGCGCTCGTAGAAGCTTTGTTTGTAAGTTGTCATCAGGTAAACTCGCTCTACTCGGCACATCCGAGGGTGACTCAAGACGGTTTGCACTAATTTGCGGCCGAGTCCTGCACCTTGGTAATCCGGGTGAATGGCGACATCCCAGATGGTAGCTCGATAGATGCCATCTGAGGTGGCTCTGGCAAAGCCGATCGCCCGTGAGCCGTCCCAAACTGTAACAACTGGTTCGCTGTTGGCGATCGCAATTTCCCAATCTTCTATCTTGCGTTCCCTCGCCCAAAAGGCGGCGGCTTTAAATAGTTCTTGGATCTGTACGATGTCGGCGCGATCGCGACCTATACAAAATTGAATGTGACTGGAATCCCTAGTCGTTGATGTCATGCTCAATCTGCCTTGAAGTTGTATCTCAACTGTGTTACTTTTACTGTTTTACACGAGTGAAAGTTGATTTTGCGTGGGAACAATCAATGATTGAATTCCCGATTTACAAAACTATTTTTATTCATACATATTTTTTAACTAATTTCGGTAATTATTAATACTTTTTGGGGCAAATTTTGAAAAAAAGTCTTTGAGTCAAAATTCCCAACTTATCGGAAAGTTGGGTTTAAAACCCCGTTATTCTAGAACGGCTTTAATTTCTTAAATCTATTCTAAAAAATCAGGGAATTGCTGGTTTTTTGTAGTATACTGCAAAAGTCAAGGTTAAACTCCTTTGCCATCGTGAAACAGTTAAGACACACTTTTAGGCACAAACTGGGGACACAGAGCGGCGAAAACTCTTAAAACAGCTAGGGGATTAATACATCCTCGTTACCAGAAAACAAAGAACTTTTTCATTTGTTAGGTAGGGTAGGGCATATCCGAACTCTAGGTTCACTATCCTAGTACGCTTTTGGAGACAGACCCTCTGGGGTGTTGTGAGTTAAGCTCGTCAATTGGTAGTATTTCCTACGGTTGAAAAGTTTAAGAATTGCCACGAGGACATGGCGCTTAAAGGTTAGTCGATGAATTAAGAATCCCCACGCCTTTAGGCTGGGGAGTGTCAAAACTCATACCATTTGATATTTGAGATTAGAGATTTTAGATGGGAATGACTGATTTTTTAGGGGTTGGGAGTTTGTCTACAGAGAAACCGGGTTTTTTCATAGCAATACTTCGTTACAACTGAAATAATGTTGCACCATTCTCAATAAGCTTTTTATGAACAGGCTTTCCGGCCTGTTCCACAAGAAAATTCACTCTTTGTGGAACAGGCCGGAAAGCCTGTTCCTGAGAATGGTGCAATATCTCAGTTACAGCCCACTGAAACGGTAAAAACCCGGTTTCGAGGCGTCGTGTATCGGTAAGCGTAAGCTATAGCTAGTGTCTTGCCTAATTGCTCAAAAATCATCTATCGAGAGAGGTGTTGACTCCACAAGAACACGCGAAAATTGTGATGTGGAGTCAAATCTCTAATCTCTAATCTCAAATCAAGTGAATCAGTTTTGCAGCCAGCGGGCGGCGTCTTTGGCGTGATAAGTCAAAATCAAATCACAACCAGCACGCTTGAATCCTGTCAAAGTTTCCATCACTACTCTTTCTTCATCTATCCAACCGTTGAGGGCGGCGGCTTTCACCATCGCATATTCTCCAGAAACGTTGTAAGCAGCAACTGGCAGATTAGTTGCTTCCTTCACGCGCCAGATGATGTCCATGTAAGCTAAAGCGGGTTTAACCATGAGCATATCTGCGCCTTCGGCAATGTCGAGAGCAATTTCTTTCAGAGCTTCGCGGCCGTTTCCTGGGTCCATTTGATAGGTGCGCCGATCGCCAAATTGCGGAGCAGACTCTGCTGCATCCCGGAATGGGCCATAATAAGCTGAGGCGTATTTTGCCGCGTAAGACATGATAGGAATATCTTCAAATCCAGCGGAGTCCAATCCTTCGCGAATTGCTCCGACAAAACCGTCCATCATTCCCGAAGGTGCGATAATATCTGCACCGGCTTTAGCTTGAGCAACTGCGGTTTTCTTCAGCAATTCTAGTGTGGGATCGTTCAAGACGCGGCCGCTTAAATCTCCGACTTCCAAATAGCCGCAATGACCGTGACTGGTATATTCGCACAGACAAGTATCGACCATGACGATTAAATCTGGTACGGCTTTTTTAACTGCTTCCGTCGCTTGTTGAACGATGCCACAATCGTGCCAAGCACCTGTAGCATCTGTATCTTTGTCTGCGGGAATGCCGAATAAAATAATAGCGGGAATGCCGAGGTCGTAGACTTCTTTTGCTTCTTCTACTATTTTGTCTACCGATAGCTGGTAAACTCCGGGCATCGATGTGACTTCTTTAGCAAAAGCTTCCCCCGGTACGGCAAATAGGGGGTAAATTAAATCGCTGGTTGTCAAGATATTTTCGCGTACCATCCGGCGGAGTTGGGGATGGTTGCGGAGGCGGCGGGGGCGGTGAGTTGGAAACATAATGTTTTTTTTACGGTAGATAAAGCCCTGTTTTCTAGGACTCGTGGCGCTTCTTTAAAAGTCTAGAGCTTATTGTTGGCCGATCGCCCTGGACTTAAGTAAACTTCTGTAAAACCCGCGATGTCCATTGTTCGCAGTCAGGAATGCAAGTCATTTCTAGCCTTTCCCGTTCCCAGACACAGCCCTAACGCTGCTTCTTGGATCTGTTGGTACGGATATCTCGCTGGCTTCATACCTATAACCAGGCTGCCCAGAAGCGAGGATAGACTGTAAATTATAAATGTATCGAATAGTAACGGTCTTATGTACAAGCAACTAATTTCAAAGATGAAACCGCTTTTGAAATCACTATTTGCGATCGGTCTGGTACTGACGCTAGCCCTCGGTAACGCTGACGGAGCTCTGGCTGCCCGCAGCGGCGGACGCATCGGCGGCGGATCTTTTAGTGCTCCGGCGCGCAGTTACTCGTCTCCTAGTCGCACTTACGCGCCGTCGGGAGGAGGCTACTACCCGGGTGGTGGCTTTGGAGGTGGGTTCGGTTTCCCGTTCTTGCTGCCGTTTTTTGGCTTTGGGGGCGGGTTTGGCGGCCTGTTCTCGATTTTGATTTTTATTTCGATCGCTAATTTCCTCGTCCAAAGCTTCCGCCGCGCCGGGGGCGGAACTGACGAACTCGGCAACAGCGCCCCGACTAGCACCGTATCTGTCGCCCGCTTGCAAGTTGGTTTGCTAGCAGAGGCCCGCGGTTTGCAAGCTGAACTCGACTCGCTAGCGCGCAAAGCGGATACCGATACAGCGGCCGGTCGTGCTCAAGTGCTGCAAGAATCTACTCTGGCGCTGCTGCGGCATCCTGAATACTGGGTTTACGCGGGTGCTGAATCTGTGCAAACTCGCTTGGAAGCAGCCGAAGCTAAGTTTAATCAACTTTCTTTGGCAGAACGCAGTAAATTTACTGAAGAAACGCTCTCGAATTATAACAATCAGCTCCGGCAAGCAGGGAGCAGCAATATCCTGCCAGGTTTGCAGGAAAATGGGGCGCTGGTGGCTTCTGATGTGAATTCAGATCCTGGGGAATTTATTGTGGTGACGGTGATTGTCGGTACTCAAGGTAAATTGCAATTGCCAGCAGTGAAAAACTCTGAAGATTTGCGCCAAGCTTTGCGTCAGATTGGGGGAGTATCGAGCGAGCAGTTGCTGGCGGTTGAGGTGCTGTGGACTCCTCAAGCGAACGGGGACACTCTGACTGCTGACGATATGTTGGCCGGCTATCCTGATTTGCGATCGATTTAGTGAGCAAGACTGGGCGCGGAGCATTGTCTCCCGCGCCCCATCCGGCACCAAAGCTGGGCGGGTTAACCCAATTGCTTTTGAGACGGGAATTTCGCGGGAGGTTGGGGAGGTCGATCGAGTAAAAAAAGATTGTTTAACAAATGCTAGTATTGAGAGATCATGCTTCAGCATGATTCATCTGCTATTGGCAAAGCCTGCCCGATATGGGTTTTGCGAAGAAGTTAGGCAAGATAAAAAAACTGTATTGAGCGAGGACTGCTTCGGAAGAAGTGGCGATCGCGCCCATCTAAATTTTATATAAAGAAGAAGCGATCGAGAGCTAAAACTTATGGCCGACAGCAGCAGAAAAAAAGCACTTTTTATTTTGAGCCAGTTAAATAATGACGATATCAACTGGATCGTTCAAAAAGGCAAAAAGGAAGTTCTAGATCCGGGCGGGATTTTGATCCATGAAGGGAGACAGATAGATGCGCTCTACATTGTTTTGAATGGGAGTTTGAGCGTTTTAATCGAGGCTGAGCGGACTAGAGAACTCGCTAAAATAGCCAGCGGAGAACTGGTGGGAGAAGTCTCTTTCATTGACGCTCGCCCTCCTTTGGCAACGGTAAAGGCGATCGAAGAAACTCACTTGCTGGCAATTCCTAGGCGGCAGTTAGTCATCAAACTTCAAAACGATATGGGCTTTGCATCCCGGTTTTATTATGGAATTTCACTGTGTCTGGCAGACAGGATGCGCGGTACGATCAGACATATAGAATATGGTCGCAATATTGAATTAGATCAACCAGAATTTGAACGCGAGGATATCAATCCTAACGTTCTGGAAAATTTGGCGCTAGCTGAGGCTAAGTTTAATTGGCTGAGGGAAAATGTTAAAGCTTGAGGAATTTTAAGGGGTTTTTGAGCTGGGTGTGAAAACTCGCCGATTGATACGGTAATTGAGAGATGTACGATGTAACTCACATTTTGCACCATTCTGAAGAACAGGCTTTTCGGCCTGTTCCACAAAAAAATTCATCTCTTGTGGAACAGGCCGAAAAGCCTGTTCCTAAACAAGTAATTGAGAATGGTGCAATATCTCAGATGTAACTCACATCTTGCACCATTCTCAAGAAAAGGGTTTCCGGCCTGTTCCACAAAGAATGAGTTTTCTTGTGAGGAGTAGGGGTTGGGCAGGAGAGCCCGCCCAAAAAAGGATTATTGATATTGGTGCAATATCTCAAATGTAACCTCTCAACTCAAAAAACAGATGTGGAAAACAAAATAGGGGCGGGTTTTACCGGAAATATCGATCGATAATTGCCGGAACTATAAAAACCCGCCCCTGTGCTTTGCTGTTGCAACCTCGCGCGCTGAAACGCAACTACCCAGCACACAATCTAGATAATGCCCGGCCCTTTGCCACGGGTGTCTGCATCCATTGTCAGTTTTCCTTCCTCGCCTTTTTTATCTTTGATTTCTGCGAGAATTCGAGCGCGTTCTGCGGCTTCGGCTTCTTCTTTTGCTCTCAAATCGCCCGGTTCGTTGATGTACATTTCCGGTTCGATCGCGTAATTGTTAACCAGACCTTCTTTGTCTACTGTATAACCATCTGTAGTGTGAATGCTTTCGTCATCGGTTTGGTCATCAGTTTTTGCACTTTTCTGCTTCGCTTCGGTGGTTGTGTGCATGAAGTTAGAGCCTTCCCGTTCTTGCCGCGCTGCTGTCTCCGCAGGAGTAATGCCCCTGTCGTAGTGGGGGGCTTCCATATTGGCTTCGATTTGTTCGTCGGCCGGTGTTGATTTGCTAACTTCTTCTTTGGGGGGTATTGGTTGGCGATTAGTCATGATTTATTCCTGAGTTATCTTTTCAAAAAGGTCTTTGGCTTATGTTTAAATATTAATCCCAAGCTAGCTCATTCACAAACTATCTTTGGTTATAGTTTGCGAAAAATTGCGGTTAGGGAAAATACCTTTATTGAGTCTTCCTCAAGAGTGAGAAAATTCTGTTTTTATTAAAAATTTCACTATTTGCGACTATTTGGCATCTATCTAAAGATTGGGAATTGGGAATTGGGCATCGGGCATCGGGCATTGGTAACTAATGACAACAGACAACTGTCAACTGTCAACAGACAACTGTCAACAGTCAACTATCAACTGACTTTACGATTCTTTAAAGAAGCGGATGATTTCGCGGACGTGGTTGAGAAATTGTCCGTCATCGGTGAGTTGGGCGATCGCACTTTCTGCATCTCTTCTCAGTTTAGTGTGCTCTGCCTGATTTGTCGCTTGCAAAGACTGTAGAGATGCGGATAAAGTAGTTAATTCTCTTCTCATAGCTTCCCGTTCCCGATTTTGGACAGCCACCCACGAATTCGGATTGTCTGAACTTAATTGATTGCTCAAATCTTTAACTGTAGATTCTAACTTTGCAAAGCGGCTGCGGAGTTCGACAATATCTTCACGGGGGTACAAAAATTGGCGGCGGATAGTTGTCAGCCGCTGGGCTAAATACTGATAACCTCGGATAGCTGGACGCAGTACAGTTAACAGCAGTGCAGCAGCGGAACTGAGATAGCCAATAGCACTAATTCCGGCGGCGGCTAGGGCGTAAAGTGCGATCGCGCTAAACAGGTGAAGTGCGATCGCCACAAAGAGCGATCGGCTAACTAATACAGTAACGTATTTGACTTGTTCCTGATCGACAGCAATGTTTTTTTTAGTCGATTCTGCGGCTTGCGCTAAAACTTCTTTAGCTTCAAAATGGATATTCCAGGGAACTGTAACTATCAGCAACAGCCATTCAAAAATAGCAATGGCAATTATCCAATCAATAAAACTGCCGGCGGAGACGTGCAGCCATTGCAGAATGGCAAAAACTAGCAGCAAAAATATGCCTGTGGCGGCACCAAAACCTGCGAAAGTGTAATACATAGCGATCGCCTTGGTGGAATGTTGTTTTGATTGTGGGTAGGTGGTTTAGGTCTGGAGTAATAAACTGTGACAGTTAAGTGAGCGTCCTATTAATCCCGGTTCCTTAGTTATGAGTAATAGTGCGGGTTAAGGGTTGCTAGAAACCTGGCTTTTTCCCACAAATACTTGCTCTCCCTGAATCGTGGAATGTTGTTTTGATTGTGGGTAGCTTGTTTAGGTGTGGAGGAATAAGCTGTGACAGTTAAGAAATCGTCCTATTAAACTCAGTTTATTAGTGAATAGTAATACTCCGGGACACCAAGATTTCCCGATCCCTGGTTTGTTTCAGGAAAATATATCGGCTTTAACCCATCAATCAGAGTTAAATGAAACGGTTTGTTTTTTGGGAGTGCGTAAATCCTCAATAATTAGTCATTCGGGATTAAGTAGAGCGACACGAAAAAACTTGACAATGTAACAAAATGTAAAGGAATCACAGCCTCTGGGATTGCTTCATTTCACTGGCAATGACATACTTATGTTTTTTGCAGTTTGTCTACTTCGCGATCGGGATGAAGTCAATCGATTTTAGATTTTAGATTTTAGATTTTAGATTGAAGCATTGACCCCACGGATGAATCCGGGGGCTTGTATCCTGGATGCTTTGGGTCACTTTCTCCCCAACTCATAATTTGAGATTTATTTGAACTTTGAGATGGCAATAGCTTATTATGTATGGGTTTGCAGATTGTATACAGTTGCATTCATTTTTTGAACTGGTATCACTAACGGCGTTACGCGGTGCTAGAAAAGCAGGAATCTCAAAACGCTCCCCTCTATCCATTTTTCTGTCCCAGAGGTGCTAAATCACCTGTAGCTGAGATAAACTGATTTGGAAGTAGATCGCGCGTTTTGCAAGTTGCCTCTGTGTAACCGAGACACTGCTACTGCAACCTGTCATCAGCCACACCAAAATAGGTGCCAAAATTAACTCTACAGTCTCCGATTTCCATTAACAGCGCGTCTACAATCTAAAATCAAAAGTGAGCAGCAAGGACAAACCGATGGCGAACTCAACTCTTGGCCTAGAACATCAACTTTACGATTATCTGTTATCTATTTCTCTGCGGGAGCCAGATATTCTCGCTTCACTACGGGAAGAAACTGCTAAACATCCTATGGGGATGATGCAGATTGCTCCCGAACAAGGTCAGTTTATGGAGCTCATGGTGCAGCTTATGGGAGCGACAAAAACCTTAGAAATTGGCGTTTTTACTGGTTATAGCTCGCTGTGCGTAGCTTTAGCACTGCCTCCTAACGGTCAGATTATTGCTTGCGATGTCAGCGAGGAATATACTGCGATCGCACGACGCTATTGGGAAGCTGCGGGCGTTGCTAATAAGATTTCTTTGCAGTTGGGCCCAGCAATAAATACTCTGGACAAACTAATAGCCGAGGGACAAGCTGGAACCTTTGATTTTGCCTTCATCGACGCCGATAAAGAAAATTATGAGGCTTATTTTGAGCGATCGCTGCAACTTGTACGCAATGGCGGTTTAATTGTAATTGACAATGTTCTGTGGTCTGGACGAGTTGCTGATCCTCAAGTACAAGACGAAAGTACCACCGCCATTCGTAGTTTCAACGACAAATTGCGTAACGATCCCAGAGTTACTCTCAGTGTTGTCCCCATTGCTGACGGACTGACTTTGGCATTGAAACGCCGTTGGGCTACTCTGATGGAACCTGAACAGCATAATTAAAGAGTTATTTGCGGTTTGTGGTGGATTTCTAAGGACTCCTACAAAAGCTATGAAGAAACCGAATTTCTGAGTCAAGCTTCGGGGATAAAACGGATAATTTTTTTTCAGAAACCCCGTTTATGCGTTCAGGACGGTTTTTATTTGCTGCAAACCGCGAAGAAATAACAATATAATATTATATCTAAACAACGTAATTAATTGATTTGAGGCGTAACTTCGGGTGTCTAATTTACAACTAAAATTACCAATTCACGAAACTTTTCAGTGTACTGTTCAAGGCGAAGGTTACTGGACGGGGACTTTAGTTGATTTTATCAGATTGGCCGGTTGCCCTGTGCGGTGTCCTTGGTGTGACACTGGTTATGCCAATGGGGGCAAAGGTTTGCCGTCTATACCGCAGTCGATCGCACAATTGCTCGCTCAATTGCAGTCTCCGAGAGTTGTCATTACTGGCGGCGAACCTTTCATTCACCGCGATTTGCCTGAGTTAGTACAAGCTTTGTTAGAAGCCGATAAGCAGGTGAGTATTGAAACTTCCGGTGCTTACTGGCAAGATGTTTCGCCGCTGGCTTGGATTACTCTTTCTCCTAAAGAACACATCAGTCCTAAATATCCAGTAAAAGAGATTTTTTGGACTAGAGCTAATGAAATTAAGTTGGTAGTTAGCACTGGCGAAGAAGTTGACTTTTATCACAAGCATTTGGCAAGTAATGTGAATATCCCGGTTTTTTTGCAGCCGGAATGGAACTCAAAAGTTTCAGGAATTCCGATTATATTGGAAGTGCTGAAACAAAATCCTAGTTACAGGTTATCTTTGCAAACTCATAAGTTTATTGGCGTGCAATAGTTGGATGATTTAGACACAGATCGGAAAAATTTGGTATCGCCAGAGAAGAGGTGGAATATGTGCTAAAATGAAAGCAGCAATTTATGATATTATGAACGTAATGGAAACAACTACAGAAACTCCAATGGGAAAAGTTACAACAACGCTAGCAATCCAAAATCTGATAGATCAGGCTGATGCCGAACGGGGCATGATTCCGATCGAGCAAATCAGGTCTGTAACGCTGGAAAATGTTTTAGTGGATACGGGCGCGACAACTTTATGTTTGCCGAAAGATCTTATTGCTAGACTTGGTTTGAGAATTCTCAAGCAAGTAGTTGTGGAAACAGCTACTGGCATTAGTGAAGCGAGGATTTTTCAAGATGCCAAGATTTCTCTGTGCGGGCGCGAAGGCACTTTTGAGTGTCTGGAATTGCCAGAGGGTAAAACGCCACTTTTGGGGGTGATTCCGATGGAAGCGCTGGGAATTGAAGTCGATTTGAAAAATCAAAGATTGAAGATTTTGCCCGACGGGCCGACGGAAACTTATTTGACAATTCTTTGATATTCTTGAGTTTGGATGCCAGCAATTCGATCGGCAGCGCTAAGATGGTTAAGCACTGTTTTGCACTACTCTCATGTCCCAACGCGCCGAAACCTCAAACAGCCAGCCAAGTGCATCCCGCAACGGGCATAATGTGACGAATTCTCACTCTAACAACCAAAATACGATTCGGGTTCGCGGTGCGAGACAGCACAACCTGAAAAATATCGATCTGGAACTGCCGCGCGATCGCCTGATCGTTTTTACTGGTGTCTCCGGTTCTGGTAAGTCTTCCCTGGCTTTCGATACAATTTTTGCCGAGGGCCAGCGCCGCTACGTCGAGTCTCTCAGCGCCTACGCGCGCCAGTTTTTGGGACAGTTGGACAAACCGGATGTGGACGCGATCGAGGGGTTGAGTCCGGCTATTTCGATCGACCAAAAGTCAACTTCTCACAACCCGCGATCGACTGTTGGCACTGTTACAGAAATTTACGATTATCTCAGATTGCTGTACGGCAGAGCCGGCGAACCGCACTGTCCGATTTGCGATCGGTGCATTGCGCCGCAGACAATTGATGAAATGTGCGATCGAGTCATGGCACTTCCCGACGGCACTCGCTTTCACCTTCTGGCACCAGTTGTGCGCGGAAAAAAAGGCACTCACCGCAAATTATTGTCGAGTTTAGCTGCGGAAGGATTTATTCGCGTCAAAGTTAACGGAGAAATTTTAGAACTTTCGGAAAATATCGAATTAGATAAAAATCATACGCACAATATCGAGATAGTTGTCGATCGGTTAATTAAAAAACCCGGTTTAGAAGAACGTTTAGTTGATTCTCTGGCAACTTGTTTGCGCCATTCTGAGGGAATTGCGATAATTGAAGAGTTACCGACTGAAGAAAATTCTCAACCACAGGGGCCGATCGTATTTTCTGAAAACTTTGCTTGTCCCGAACACGGCGCAGTAATGGAAGAACTTTCCCCCCGGTTATTTTCGTTTAATTCGCCCTACGGCGCGTGCCAAAACTGTCACGGTTTGGGGAGTTTGCGGACTTTTGCGCCGGAGTTGGTAGTTCCCGACGAGAAAGCGCCTCTTTATTGTGCGATCGCGCCTTGGTCAGACAAAGACAATTCCTATTATCTCTCTTTGCTTTGCAGTATTGCTGATACTTGCGGGTTTGATATCGACACTCCTTGGTATCGATTAAAGCCCGAACACCAGCGGGTAATTTTGTACGGCAATGAGTCCAAGGGAACCTCAGAAAGTAAGAAGCGAGACGGCAACACCACCGATTTTAGGAGAGATTTTAATGGCGTGATTTCCATGTTGCAGCGCCAGTACGACGATACTGGTTCTGATTTGATTAAGCAGAAGTTGGAACAGTATCGGGTCGATCGCTCTTGCGAGGTTTGTCACGGCAAACGCTTGAAACCCGAGGCGCTTTCGGTGCGGTTGGGACAGTACGGAATTGTAGATTTAACCAGTATTTCGATTCGCGAATGTCGGGAACGAGTAAATAATTTGGGATTGAGCGATCGGCAATTCCAAATATCCGATTTAGCCCTGAGAGAAATCAAAGCAAGGCTGCAATTTTTGCTCGATGTCGGGTTAGATTACCTGACCTTAGACCGCGCAGCAATGACGCTTTCTGGCGGAGAAGCGCAGCGAATTCGGCTGGCGACTCAAATCGGTTCTGGTTTGACTGGTGTTCTCTACGTTTTGGACGAACCGAGCATCGGACTGCATCAAAGAGACAACTTTCGCCTGCTGCAAACCTTAACAAAATTGCGCGATTTAGGCAATACTTTGATTGTCGTAGAACACGATGAAGAAACCATGCGAGCGGCCGACCACATTGTCGATATCGGGCCCGGCGCCGGCGTTCACGGTGGCAAAATTATATCGGAAGGAAGTTTAGAAAATTTGCTAAGGGCAGAGGAATCTTTGACTGGTGCTTATTTGTCGGGTAAGCGAGTAATTGAAACCCCTAATGAAAGAAGAAAAGGCAACGGCAAAGCTCTCTCAATCATAAATGCGACGCGCAACAATTTAAAAAATATTGATGTAGAAATTCCCTTGGGAAAACTCGTCTGCGTGACAGGCGTTTCCGGTTCGGGAAAATCCACTTTAATCAATGAATTGCTGTACCCGTCGCTGCAACACTATATCACCAAAAAAGTACCTTTACCACCCGATATGGACGCCCTCAAAACTAAAGGCGAACGCTCTCTAGAGGATGTGGTTGATAAAGTAATTGTAATTGACCAATCTCCCATCGGTCGTACTCCGCGCTCTAATCCCGCTACTTACACGGGAGTCTTTGATGTGATTCGGGATTTGTTTGCCGAAAGCATTGAAGCGAAGGCCAGAGGTTACAAAGCGGGGCAGTTTTCTTTTAACGTGAAAGGGGGAAGGTGCGAAGCTTGCGGCGGCCAAGGCGTGAATGTGATTTCGATGAATTTTCTGCCCGATGTTTACGTGCAGTGTGAGGTTTGCAAGGGTGCAAGGTACAACCGCGAAACGCTGCAAGTTAAGTACAAAGGCAAGTCGATTTCTGATGTTTTGAACATGACCGTAGAGGAATCTTTGGAAATGTTTAAAAATATTCCCAGGGCGGGCGCCAGACTGCAAACTTTGGTTGATGTTGGTTTGGGTTACATTCAGTTGGGACAGCCGGCGCCGACGCTTTCTGGGGGCGAAGCGCAGCGGGTAAAATTGGCAACGGAACTGTCGCGCCGCGCTACTGGGAAGACGCTTTATTTAATCGATGAACCGACGACGGGTTTGTCGTTTTATGATGTTCACCATTTGTTAAATGTGCTGCAAAGATTGGTGGATAAGGGTAATTCAATTTTGGTAATCGAACACAATTTGGATGTGATTCGGTGCTGCGATTGGGCGATCGATTTAGGCCCCGAAGGGGGAGATAAGGGCGGCGAGATTATTGTGGCGGGGACGCCGGAGGATGTGGCGGCAAATCAGAGGTCTTATACTGGGAAGTATTTGCAAGCGGTTTTGCAGCAGCATCCTTTGGGGGAGGCTGTAGCTGTTAGCTAATAGTAACAACTGTTACGCAATTATCACAATTAGTCAAGTGCGTCAGATATTTAAACCTTCAATAATGGTTTAAGAAACTCACCTGACGCACCCTACAATTAAAATACTCGAAGAGTGAAGCCTAAAAAACAGTAATCAAGCATCAAGATAGCTTATTAATAAATTACAAATCTCTTCCGTTAATGGTATTTTTGTTTCTATTTCTAGCCAAAGGTATTGACCAAAAGGATTATTTTCTAAAAATACATATTCATTGTTGGGAGTCACAATAAAATCCATCGCCCCATATAATAGTTTTTGCTCCTCCAAAAATTCGATGCAGAATTTTTCTATTTTTGCCGGTAGTTCAAAGATAGAATGTGGATTAATTTGAGTATGGAGTCGCCAATCAATTTTGGTCTCTTCATGGGCTTGTGAATCGATTTTAACGGCAAATACCTTTTTACCAATAATTGTAATCCTTAATTCAAAAGCTTTTTCGATATATTCTTGCAATTGAGTAGGCGATAAAGAAATGTTTTTATAGAATTTATAAAAATCATCTTTGCCAATCTTTCTTGACGGTATTCCTTGATTGATACCGTCGATCGTCACATTTCCAGTATAAATCGTTTTAACTAAAATCTCTTCTCCGCACTCTATAAAAAACTCTTTTGCTGTTTCTGGTTGGGTGGTTATCAGTGTTTTGGGGATTTTGATACCGTATTTATTGGCCAGTAAAAGTTGTTGAAATTTAACTTTTGCTTTATTGGCGATAAATGGATCGTTTATCCATTTTATACTGGGTATAGAGTATAGTATATTGACAAAAGCCTTTGTTTCTGAAGCTATAAACTGTTCCTCTGTAGATTCAGCAATTTTACCAAAAAAATCAAAATCAGGTTTTCTCAACCATGCTACTTTTAGTTTTGCTAAATTTAATATTCTACCAAGTTCGTCAGTAATCTCTCCATTCCATAAACCATTTTCATCAATGTAAAGATTTACCTGATATCTCCGAAGCAAATCTTCTGAATTTAACCTGAAAACTTCAATCCCTTTTTTATATAGGTTTCTAATAACTTCATCACTGTGGACATCCTGCTTATTCGTAAAAATTAAGAGCATATTTAATTTATCACATCGTTTTTGGGAAATAAATCAGGTCTGGTGGTCAACTGATATTGATGGTTCATATCAGGCTTTTTCTACTGACAATCCCTAACACCTTAAAGGGGTACGAGAGAATGCCCCGCACTCCACCGTACCGTATAATCAATGTTGTTTAATGCAGAAAGCCCGTGGTTTTCAACTAATGCCACTGTCAGCTTTAAGTATCAGACTCCTTTGAATCATCTTTACTCGAAAAAACACCGGTGAGAGTATCACGATAGGTCAAGGAAGTACCAGCAGCGGAAACAGGAATATTCGAGGTTTGAGTTTTCGGATCATAGGATTGTGTTAGTATCTCTGAATCCTTAATCGCTTCATCATACAATGCTTGGTCGAGTCTCTCTACAAAACTTAGGGTAAAAGGCACCGATCTTGCTGTTTCATCCAAAGTTTGTGTTTTCATATGATTTATTCTTGAAAATTGGTTAACATTTAAGATTGTACTTTCTAATTTTTAGACTGGGGTGGCATTTAATAGGAAAATTGATAGTGGGACTTGGTGTGATATAGTGTCATTGGGTGCTAATCTTTAGTAACCTTTTACAAAACTTAACTTTTCGTGGCAAAAAGTGGGTTTTGGTGGCGAAACTAAAAAGATTGAGTGAGGTTAAAAATATATGGACATTCAAAAATTGTCAAAATGGACTGGTAGGGTCGAACGGGGTATCGCTACCCCGAACTCCCATGCAAAACCGGACGTGATAGTTTCCCATCATCCGGCTCCTCGACTGTTTGGCGCTTGTCATGCGTACCTCTTTCCCATTAAGGGTTAGGGGGCTAGAAATAAGATTCATCACTTCTCATCTCCCACTCTTTTGGTTCCCATTTGGCGTGAGTAATGTCGTGGCAATGTCTATGTACTGCTGTCAGATTTGTCTTCTTGTTGTTGCTTCTGTTTCTATCTATGTGATGTACTTCGATTAGACAATCTGACGTGAAGTACAGACCGCAGTGCGAACACTTCCCATCTTGCTTTTTAATAAGCTCAGATAATTGTTTGGGAGTTTCAGGGTATTCCCCTTTTCGCTTGCTCCAGTAGACCCAATCTCCGTCATAAGGGCTTCTTTCACCCTTCACCTTTGTGTGCCTGGTTATTGGAGTATCGCCATGCTTGGCTAGACAATGCTTGCCGTTTTTTGTGGCGAATACCCAATTATTATTTCCCTTGGTTGTCCAAGTCTTGTCGGCGCTTTCATGACGGTAAATTGCCCATCCTCGTATTTGCTGATAGACGATGTGGTCTGCAAGTTGGAATATATCTTTGCTGCAAACCGTTTTGTAATAGTTCGACCAGCCCCTTATCACGGGGTTTAGTGTTGCAATTAAGGCATCTCGCGATGAACCTTTGTGCTTATCGATTAGGTCGCCTACTTTAGATAGATGGACTTTCAGCTTTTCCTTGGATGGTGTGATGATGGTTTTAAATCCCTGCTTAGACGCATACTCCCCTACCTCGAACTGTCTAACATTAAATCCGAGGAAGTCGAACCCTATGTTGCCTCCTTCATCAACTAGAGTGTGTGAGAGTCTGGTTTTTTCGGGTTTTAATTCCAAGCCAATGCCACTGAGCCATTCTGCTGTTATCTGCATACATCTTTGGACGACGGCTTTATCTTTGTGTAGAATTACAAAGTCATCAGCATAGCGAACTACTGTTAGGGTCATTCGCTTAGAGCGTTTGCTCTGTTGTCTGCCGTAGTTATTTTTCATCTCTACGGTTTCAACGTATTGGAGTAGCCGATTTTCCAAGCCGTGGAGGGCGATGTTTGCTAGCAAGGGCGATATAACCCCGCCTTGCGGCGTTCCCTCAGATGATTGACTGAACCCTTTCTTTTTATTGCGATTAGCGTATTCGCTCCAGTCAATCACTCCCGCTTTCAACCATGCCCGAATTTGACGGCGGATGGTGGGGAATGTATTTAATTTTTCTAGCAGCGCTTCATGGTTTATTCGGTCGAAGCATTTGGCAATGTCGGCATCTAGCACGTATTTCGGCTTCTGCTTGATTGCTCCATATATTGCTTCGATTGCGTCGTGGCATGACCGCCCTGGTCGGAATCCGTAGCTGTTTGGCTCGAATTTTGCTTCCCATTCCGGCTCTAAGGCTGCTTTTACCAGAGCTTGGGATGCTCTGTCGTTCATTGTGGGTATCCCTAACGGGCGTTTTTCGTCTCTACCAGGTTTGTCAATCCAGACTCTCCTGACAGGTTTAGCCTTTTGGTTTAACCTCAGTTGGCGTACAAGTTCTAGCCTTTGTTTGGGGATTAAACTCTTAATCCCATCTATTCCAGCCGTCTTCTTGTCGGGTAAGAGAGCATACGTCGCCGTATCTCCCTCCCCTAAGAACCGGACTTGACAGTTTCCCATCATCCGGCTCAAGCCTCCAAAACCTCAGAACGTTTGCCTGTATGTTCATGCCTGTGACAGGCTTTGTGAAGGTGGACAAGGTTTTCCGCTTTGTCCGTGCCTCCGTCTTTCACCCGAATCTTGTGATGGGTGTGCAGTTCTTCTCCATTGAACAAGTGTTCACCGCATACTGGACATTTCCAATTTTGGTTAACCGCTACGTTATAGAGTTTTGAGCCTTTGGCCCAGTACGATTTCCCGTATTTGGATTGGCGGTCTTGCCAGTATTTGGTGAGTGTTGGGTCGTCGGGAGATGCCGTGTCTTTGACTTTGACATGGCGTACTATGGGGATGTATGCCAGCTTCGGCAGGGTTATTAATGTTTCCCTACCATGTCTGTTCAAGAAGGGTTGGGCAAAGTTCCACTTCGTCCCGTTGATTGTTTTGAAGTATTTTTGGGCTACCCAACCTTTCCCCTTTTTCGGGTGTCTTCTTAGCGACCACTTCCACAGCATTTGCCATATTCGGTAGTCTACGTAAGAAAACGTCTCCTTACTGACCTTGTGCTTGTAGTAGTTCCCCCATCCTCTAATGATTGGGCTAAGGTGCTGGATAACTGCCGTTGCTTTTACCGTTTTGTGTTGATTCAGCCATTGTTGAATTCCAGACAGGAATTCTTTGACCTTTTCTTTTTGCGGTTTAATTAAGCATTTACCCTTGTAATGTCGGACATTGAACCCTAAGAAATTGAAGCCCTCATTAATATGAGTGATTTGGGTTTTATCCGCATTAAGTTTTAAACCCCTCTGATTTAGCCATTCTTCTAGGATGGGTTTAATGGCTTCCAAATCCTCACGATTTTCTGCGGTGATGATGAAGTCATCAGCGTAGCGAACAAACCCATATTTGGGTTTGTGTTCCCTCTCTGTTCTTTTTCTACCTGTTGAGTCGGTATATTTGTACTCCTTCGTCTTTTTATATTGGCTTAGGAGTTTTTCCATTCCGTCGAGAGCTATATTTGCCAAAAGGGGACTTATAATCCCTCCCTGTGGCGTTCCGCTTTCTGTATCGTGGAATATTTCCGCCTCTACATATCCTGCTTTTAACCACTGTTTGATTAGCTCTTTACCAGGGATTTCTCCTATGGCATTGAGCAGGTATTCGTGGCTAATATTGTCGAACGCCCCTTTTATATCTGCGTCCAGTATCCATCTGTCATTTCCCTGAGCGTTTAGTCTTATCCATGTCTGCTCAATTGCGTCATGGCAACTTCTGCCTGGGCGGAAGCCATAGGACTGGGCTTCAAATCTGGTTTCCCAGGCTGGTTCTAGGGCATTCTTAACAATTGCCTGTGCTATTCGGTCTTTGATTGTCGGGATACCTAATGGTCTTTGTTTTCCGTTAGCTTTCGGTATGTATACCCTTTTCGTTGGGCGAACTTTCCATAAGGTGTATTCTTTACTTTCTCTGACCAATTTCACTCTTTCCTCTGGAGTTAGAGCCGTCTGACCATCGATGCCAGCCGTCTGTTTCCCTTTGTTTTCTTGAGTGACTCTTCGCACTGACAATAGCAGGTTGGAGTAACTGCGAAGCATCAGTTTCATGAGGCTTCTAACCTTATTCCACTGACCGTTCTGGGCTGCTCGGTAGATTCTCCGTCTCAGGTTTCTGACACGCTTTTTGATGAGCTTCCAATTGATGGATGCCCACCCCTTGAGCGGTTCCTTCGTTCCGATGTCATTGCTGACTCTATCTTTCACGTTGGTTCAATTCCTTTACGCAAAATTTACCGTTGAAGACCCGCTGGAAGTCTGCCATCTTTCGATGCGGGGCAAAGCCTGAACCCCTATCTTCCGCATTACCAGAAGCGTTCGCTTTCTCCAGCATCCCCTACCCTCTGGATAATTCCGTTTTCCTTACGGTCAACCTACTCATGCCATCGACCTGGCTTGAGAATCCATAGGGTTTATCGTGTTTCGTACATTTAACCTTCGACCGATTTGGGTTCCACCTATATTCCGGTGAGAGTTTCGCTCTCTCGTTACTAGCCACAAGGCGCTGCCAGTAACCTACTCACTTGCCTTTTTGGCTAGAGTGTATCAGCCTGATTTCACTCTTTAGACATAACGGAATCTACGGTGATTCACATAACGTTAACCCTTTTCAGTCTTCCCCTTGCCCTTTCACCGAATTAGGCTATCAGTTGCGGGGCTTTCATGCCTTGCATTCCAACAGGTTCATTACTTACTTCTGTTGTAGGCGGAGTGCGACACTCTTTTATGTGGGGACGGAGAGAGAGAGTTCTCCGGGAGAGGCGGCTCTCCAGTTATTCAGCGCAGATGCGCCTAATGTACGACCTCACGTCGCACGCCCCGATTATCCTGAGTTACCCGACGAACGGCTAGTGCCTTAGCCGACCAAGACCTCATCAAAGTCTTTTGAAGCCTACGGACTGCTTTGACATCCCCACGTTGAGAGGCTTTGAATATGCGCTTTTGCAACTTAAAGACTATCCTCTGTATTTTTTTCCAGTTGATATCCTTCCATTCCACTTCTGTCTTTATTGACTCAGTATTAGACGTATTCATTGCTACTTGTTCCTATTCATTTCCAAACAATCGTGAATCTGTCAGCGTATCCTCGCCATTACAGCGAGGCATTGGCTTTTGATTCAATCCTGACCCCGTACATCATCTGGCTAGCTACCTACTCAGGCATCGACCTTCGTGAGAGATGTATGGGGGTTATCCCGTTCCTAACGACCATTGATTGAATCTTTAGAGCGATGCTATTCACCGGGTTTATGGGAAATGCTTTGTTGGTCGGCTCACCGCCCGCCAACTCCCTATCCTTGCCCTTTTGGGACTCCCAGTGTGATCAACCTATTTCACTGGTTATACCTAACGATGGTTTAGACACATCTTCGCTTGCGCTGCTCATGGATTCCTGCTCGAAGGGATTCTCAGTTAGGTTGCCGAGTTACCTCCTTTTTACCCCGCTTTACCTCTAGGGTTGCTACGCCTAGAAATAGGGGTAATGCTTTCACCACTGCACCTGTGGGGAGGGACTTACACCCTCAAGGTCGTTAAGTTGTCAAGGTTCATTTCAGCCCATACGAAAGGCTGATTCCTTGCTCCGCCTACACTTTAAGCCGCTAGGCTTTCCGTTTTCGCGGAAACGGGTCGCACGATGAACAGGTATTCGCTAAAACAGGACAACATCTTGATTCTTTACAAAAATCTATATTAGAAAGTGTTTTACAACGTCAAAATTTTCATAAAATTGCGGGAAATAATGGTTATAGTTACGATCACATTAAAAGAGAGGGAGCAAAATTATGGAAACTTCTCTCCGATGTTTTTTCAGAAGATATTGAACAAAAGAATGTTCGTTCTATTTTAGAAAATAAAGCTGGTTCTACTATCAATAATTTCGGTAATGCTTCCCACACTATTAGTAATTATATTAATAGTCATGTTAATATTTGTAGAGAAAATTCTCAATCTTTAGAGGATATAGAAAAGCGATCGCCCTCTTCCCAAGTCCAAAATCAACTCCCAATCATTGATCTAACAACAGCACCAGAATTAAACTATAATTACGGGCGTAATTCAGAAATTCATATTCTTAAAGAATGGATTTTAGAAGATAAGACTAGATTAATTACAATTTATGGATTGAGTGGTATCGCAATACTCCGGACAGTTTTTAAAGAGGAATGCGATCACAATAAAATAGAGAAGTGAAAAAAGTGAGTGCGATCTGAA
>NZ_JAUBTV010000095.1:0-25822 GCF_036705145.1 Microcoleus sp. B5-D4
TCCCGCCCGTCCTTTTTGGACGGGCGGGACGCCCATCCCACTTTCAAGAGTGGAAGTTATTTAATTCTCATTCCTTAACTGTGCAGTAAATTTAAAATCTAAAATCTAAAATCCACCCTCCGCACGCTACGTAACTCGATCGCACATATCAGACTTGAACTGCATTCACTCACACTCAATTCTTGAAATTATCTGCGTTTATCGGTGTTGATCTGCCTTGCATCTGCGGTCGAGCTATCAATCAAAGATTTATGCAACAAGTCTATCATGCAAAAATGCAATCAGGAGTATTCGACAATTGCATAAACATCCATTTTTTGTATATATAAGTACAAAAATTTACAAAAAAGTCTTATATTAATTAACCCAACGACTGATAAACGGGATAAAAGAGATTCTAATGACAGCCAAAAAAAACCTCATTGTAATCGGCAATGGCATGGTAGGTCACAAGTTCCTAGAGTTAATGGTCAGCTCGGATGCTGCCCAACACTGGAATTTAATTACTTTTTGTGAAGAACCGCGCGTTGCTTACGATCGCGTAAACCTCAGTGGATTTTTCTCTGGCAAAACAGCGGGAGATTTATCTTTAGTTCCCCCTGGATTTTATCACACAAATGACATAAAGCTTCACATCGGCGACAAAGCAATAGCCATCAATCGCGAACAAAAAACAGTCTCTTCAGCCAACGGTTTAGAAGTTCCCTACGACAAAATTGTTCTGGCCACCGGTTCCTATCCATTTGTGCCATCAATTCAAGGCAAAGACGCTACAGGAACTTTTGTTTACCGGACAATTGACGACCTGGAAGCGATGTCCGATTACGCTAAAAATTGCAAAATAGGCGTAGTAATTGGCGGCGGCTTGTTAGGGCTAGAGTGTGCTAATGCTCTGCAAAATATGGGTCTAAAAACTCACGTTGTTGAGTTTGCATCGCGACTGATGCCCGTGCAAGTTGACGAGATTGGCGGGGCAATTCTCCGCAGCAAAATAGAAGAGTTGGGGGTTTCGGTTCACACCAGCAAATCTACCACAGAAATTGTTAGCGAAGATGGCAAAGTTACTAAAATGCTATTTGCTGACGGTTCGGAACTGGCAACAGATATGATTGTCTTTTCTGCTGGCATTCGCCCCCGCGACGAAATTGCTAGAAGTTGCGGTATAGAAGTAGGAGAACGCGGTGGCATTTTGATTAATGATAGCTGCCAAACCTCCGATCCTGACATTTATGCGATCGGAGAATGCGCCCTGTATCAAAATCGCATCTACGGCTTAGTTGCGCCTGGGTATACAATGGCAAGCGTAGCTGCAGATATTTTGAGCCGTGCAGCGGATGACGGGCAAGATGCCCGTCCCACAAGCACTTTTACAGGTGCGGATATGTCCACTAAACTCAAATTATTGGGGGTGGATGTCGCTAGTTTTGGAAATCCTTTTCCCAAGTCGGGCGATGCTAAAGAAATTGTTGTCGCTGACACCTTCCAAGGCATTTACAAAAAATTAGTTTTAAATCAAGACGGCAGCCGAATTTTAGGCGGAATTCTCGTAGGAGATGCTTCGGCTTACGGCACTTTGCTGCAATTCATGCAAAATGAAATTGCTCTGCCACCGCATCCCGAAGATTTGTTGATGCCACCGCGAGAAGGGGGAGCACCGGCGGGTTTTGGAGTAGACAGTTTGCCGGATTCTGCTCAAATTTGTTCTTGCAATAATGTTACCAAAGGGCAGATTTGTGCAGCGATTCGCGAGCATAATTTAACCGATGTTGCCAGCGTCAAAAAATGCACTCAAGCTGGTACTGGCTGCGGCGGCTGCGTGCCTTTAGTGACGGATATCTTCAAGTCGGAGATGAAGAAAGCTGGGTTTGCCGTCAAAAATAATCTTTGCGAACACTTTGAATATTCTCGTCAAGAATTGTACCATTTAGTGCGTTCTCAAGAGATTAAAACTTTTGAAGAGTTGATTGAAAGACACGGGAAAGGTAAGGGTTGCGAAATTTGCAAGCCTGCTGTTTCTTCGATGCTGGCTTCTACTTGGAATGACCATATTTTAGAGAAGTCTCACGTCGGTTTGCAAGATACGAACGATTACTTTTTGGCAAACATTCAGCGCGACGGTACTTATTCGGTGGTGCCACGAATACCGGGGGGAGAAATTACGCCGGATAAGTTGATTGTTTTGGGTGAAGTTGCCAGGGATTTTGGGCTTTATACTAAGATTACTGGCGGGCAACGGATTGATTTGTTTGGAGCTCGTGTGGATCAATTGCCGCATATTTGGCGCCGGTTGATTGATGCGGGATTTGAGTCGGGACACGCTTACGGTAAGGCTCTACGTACTGTAAAATCTTGTGTGGGTAGCACTTGGTGCCGCTTTGGGGTGCAGGATTCAACGAGTTTGGCGATCGAAGTTGAATTGCGGTATCGCGGTTTGCGATCGCCCCACAAGCTCAAATCTGCTGTCTCTGGTTGCACTCGCGAATGCGCGGAAGCTCAAAGCAAGGATTTTGGGATAATTGCGACGGAGAATGGTTGGAATTTGTACGTGTGTGGCAATGGCGGTATTAAGCCACAGCACGCCGTTTTGCTGGCGACGGATATCGATAAGGAAACTTTGATTAAGTATATCGATCGATTCTTGGTTTTCTACATCCGCACTGCCGACAGATTGGAACGCACTGCTACTTGGTTGAACAAACTTGAGGGCGGTATTGAATACTTGAAACAGGTAATAATTGAGGATTCTCTGGGCATTTGTGCTGAATTAGAAGCGCAAATGGAACATTTAGTGAATACTTATCAATGTGAGTGGAAAACGACGATTGAAGACCCACAAAAGGTGCAGCGGTTCCAGCATTTTGTGAATTCCGATTTGCCTGATCCGAGTATTGTTCGTGTTGCGGAACGGGGACAAACGCGGCCGGCTAACGAACATGAAAAGGCTCTGGCTGGAGTTTCGGAATAATCGATCCCCCCTAGCCCCCCTTAATAAGGGGGGGACAAGAGTATTAATCTCGTTCCCAGGCAGAGCCTGGAAATGAATTCCGGGAGGCTATGCCTCCTTCCGCGAGGCGAGGCAGAGCCTCGAAACCTACGTTCCCAGCCGGAGACTGGGAACGAGATTGAAGTAAAATAACAGGAAAAGAAGATGGTTCAATCATTACAAGTTTCGGATACTGTGACTACTTGGGTAGATGTGTGTTCTCTGGATGCGATCGCCCCTTATACTGGAGTTTGCGCTTTAGTTAAAGGCGAACAGGTGGCGATTTTCCGAGTGGGAAACGGGGATGAAGTTTATGCGCTTAGCAATTATGACCCGTTTAGCAAAGCTTTTGTGTTGTCGCGGGGAATTGTGGGCGATCGCAACGGTACTCTCAAAGTTGCTTCTCCCATTTACAAGCAAAACTTTAGTCTCACTACCGGGCAATGTCTGGATGATGAAACGGTAAAGATTCCTACTTTTGCGGTGCGGGTTGTAGCCGATCGCGTCCAAGTAGCTGTTAGTTAGATTCAGCGGCTTAATTGTTCGATCGCCATCCGCCACCACCTAACATTCCTGTGGGTGCTGGCGGATTTTGCATTCGGGCCCTCCCGACTCAGTATTTTTCGTATAAAATAGAGTCGATTGGTTCCATACTTCAGGCTCGCTCAAAAAAAGCTCAACTAATATGGGAGCTGATGCGAGGATTGTCAATGCAAACAAACTTCAGGCGGCAGGGTATCGGTATGTTGTTAAAAAAACTTGTTTCCGAAAATAATCCCCAGACTGTAGCAGAGTTAATCCATGCCCAACTCAAAATCGGTCAACTGACTTGGGGCGAACTCAACATACAAGTTTTCGGCCAGCACTGGCGGGACGAATCTTTGCACGAAGTCCTCAGAGAAATTGCAGCTAAGCTCGACAAAGAAACAGCGAGCCAAATTATAGAATATCTCACAGATCAGAACGGTCAACAAGAAAAATTTATTAATTTGTTTTTAGCAGCGCAATGCTTGTTAAAAGTTAAAAATGATGTTAATAAAAAAACCGAAAAAAAACTGTTAAACGCTTTAAAAAAGTTATCGCAATACGGTACGGGTTTCCTGATTCTTTATCAAAGCGCTCAAGAATTGCAGGAAACTTATCAAATTCGCAATCGATCGATCGTGGCGATCGCCCAAACTTGGAAAAACGACCCGCAAACCCTGCCCTGGCTGAAAATACTCGCTCACTCCACCGACTGTGGCGAAGTCCGAGCCACAGCAGTCGAAGCAATAGCCCGTGGTTGGCCAGACCAGCCAGAAATTTACCTGATGCTCAAAAACCTCGCCAAATCAGATCCAAGCTGGGCAGTGCGATCGACCTGTGTGCGAGAAATGGCTTGTGGTTGGCCCGACACGAGCGATACCTTGCCGCTGCTGAGTGCCCTGGCTCTGTCAGATCAAAGTCCCGCAGTCCGCACCGCAGCACTCGAACAATTGGCCTCTAATTGGCCCGGTCGCACAGATACCTTGCTGCTGCTGAGAACCGCCGCCGAATCCGACGAAAATTTGGGAGTGCGAGTCTGTGCGTGGCAAGCAATAGCCAGAGGTTGGCACAGCCTTTTAGGCACGGTTTCCCTGCTCAAAAATCTTGCCCAGACAGGAAGTTCTATCCTGCGAACCTTAGCGGTGCGGGAGTTGGCAGCGGGCTGGCCTGCTGCAGCCGACGTTTGCCTGCTGCTGAAAACTAAGGCCGAATCCGACAGCAGCAAAGAAGTGCGGACAGCAGCCTTAGAAGAATTGGCTTCGCACTGGGCCGGCGAGCCCGACATTTACCCGCTGCTGAAAACTAAAGCCGAGTCCGACGCGAGTTCGAGCGTCCGGCGCTCAGCAGTGCAAGCAATTGCCTCTGGCTGGCCCGGAAACCCCGAAACTCTCACTTTTTTGAAAAATATAGCATTGAGCGATCGCGACGCCGACCTGCGCGAAATAGCCCTACAACAGATAGCCGCAGGTTGGCCCGACCACCCCGAAACCCTGCCCCTGCTGCAAAAAATAGCTGATTCCGAGGATTACTGGACTGTGCGGCAAGTAGTAGTGGAGGCTGTCGCCACACTGGCGTCAGGCAGTCTCGAAGTCTTTGGCTGGTTGCAAAATCTCGCCGAGTCAGACAGACACCTGAACGTCCGAGAAACTGCGGTGGCAGAGATCGCAAAACGCTGGTCTCACCGGGGCGAGACGCTGCCTTTCCTCAAAAGCCGGGTCGAGTATGAGCATGATTCTCACCTGCTGAGCGTGCTAGTGCGATCGATCGTGCGGGGGTGGCCCGACGCCCCGGAAACCTTGTCTTGGCTGAAAATTCAGCTCGATTCTGGGGAAGCGCTAGTGCGGGAAGCGGCGGTGCTTGAACTCGCTTACAACTGGCCAGACAATCCTGAAACTTGGATGCTGCTGGAGGCTAAAGCAGAGGGCGATGAGAGTCCCGCTGTCAGGCAAATCGCTTTGCAAAAGTTAGCGCGCGGGTGGACAAATCAGTCTCAAACTTTTGAGTGGCTCAAAAGTAGAGCTCAAAAAGATGAAGATTCGCAGGTGCGGGCGATCGCCCTGGTAGAGTTAATGCGGGGATGGAAAGACGAGCCGGGAATGTTTGAGTTTTTGCGCGATCGAGCTTTGAGCGATGTTGACAATCAAAACGGTTCTTTTCCTTACAACCCCAGGTTTACAGCACTCGAAGCGATTATTGAACATTATCCCGAAAATCCGGGAGTTGTGCCGTTGTTGCGAGCTCTTGCAGTTTCCGACGCAGAAGAGCAAGTGCGGGCCTTAGCGAGTCGCCGACTACGCAGCCAAGACTGGTAATTAGAAACAATCCTTTAGACACCTCGGAAAATTCATCATGCCTGCTCTTCTTTCTGGAGTTTGAGGAGGCTCCAACTTTAGGCGTTTAGTGCATAACTTGTCTTCGTTGCACTCTTAACATTGTTTCAGTATATCATTCCGCCGCAGCCGGAAGAGATCTTAAAAGTTAACACTGGGACTAACTCAAACGAGTGACACTCAAATGAGTGACACTCGAAAAAGTGACTGTGCATCCACAAATTCCACCAGTTATACCTGAAATATCAAACACCAAAACTTAACTGTTGATAGGAAGCACATTATGTACACCGAAGAAAGAAGCTTGAACAATGAAACTATGGCTCTCGTCGCCGATACTACTCCTCAATCAACTCTTGCATTTGCTGCAACCACTGGAGTAAACAAACCCACTTTACAAATGGGTTCAACAGGCCAAGCTGTCAAGGAACTACAACAGCTTCTATATCATTGGGCATATTATTTTGGCGCCATTGACGGTATCTTCGGCGTCCAAGTTCAAAACGCCGTCAAAGGCTATCAACACCGCGTCTTTTTAAAAGAAGATGGGATTGTCGGCCCTCTCACTTGGGAAGCACTATTCTCTGGTGCACCTGTGAATATGCCGATCGTCATGAAGGGCAGTTCTGGTAATGCTGTTAAAATTGTTCAGAATGTCTTGAAAATCAATGGATACTATTTCGGATTCATTGACGGATTCTTCGGGCCGATGACAGATGTAGCCGTGCGACAATTGCAACTGAGCAAGGCTTTACCGCAAGATGGAATTGTCGGCTATAGAACTTGGCACGCCCTCAGCAAGTTACCGCACTAATAACTGATTGGATTCATATCAATTCCGGTTGCACTCCTCATGATTGTTGACTGTTGACTGTTTAGTCTGGAGCCAAAAACTCAATGTTTGAGTGTTAACTGTTGACTCGATTTTCTTATTCCGAGGCAACCGGAAACCATATGATGACGTTGGTTATTGGTATTTTGATGCTGTATGAGTTTGTTTCATTTATCTTGACAACTTAAGCAATATCTAAAGGAGTAAATGTGATGGCTACTAAATTCAAGAGAAGAATTCTCTCAATTGATGGTGGCGGTATCCGAGGTATTATTCCTGCGATCGTTCTCAACTACATTGAAGAGCGCACAGGAAAACGCATAGCAACAATGTTTGATTTTATTGCCGGCACTTCAACCGGAGGAATTTTAGCACTGGGTTTAACTAGAAAGAACTCAGACTCTAGCATCAATAATGAGCCAGAGTATACCGCTGCCGAACTGATAAATTTCTATCGCCAATATGGACCAAAGATTTTTAATGAGTATGTTCCAGGGGACTTTGATGATTTGCTACAACCCAAGCACAACCCAAAAGGTAAGCAAGAAGTTTTAAAGGATCTTCTAGGTGAAGCTAAGGTTGAAGACGCATTACGAGAAATTTTCATCCCGAGCTATGATATTGAACTGAGAGCACCAGTTTTTTTTACAAGCAATCCGGACGCAGAGGAACCCAACAGTATTAATAGCCGCAAAGTATGTAGCGGGTTCAAAATGTGGGAGGCAGCAATGGCAACTTCTGCTGCACCGACATTCTTTCCACCCTACGAACTCGAAACGGCACATACTACCGATGAGGGACATTACGCTTTGGTAGACGGTGGAGTTTTTGCAAATAATCCTTCCTCACTTGCAATGATGGAGGCGATGATTTCTTACAAGAAAAAGACTGATGAAGAACTACACCGTAAGGATACCCTTGTTGTTTCTTTGGGTACTGGCTCAGTAACCAGGAGGTATAAGTATAGAGATGCCAAAAACTGGGGACAAATTAAATGGGCACTTCCCTTACTTAACGTTGTTTTAGATGGTCAAAGCGAATCTGTGGCGTATCAGCTTCAGCAGCTAATGGTGACTAAAGCAGACAAAGAAAATAACAGAAACTACTATCGTTTTCAACTTCAATTAAGTAGCGATAATGGCCACGATCAAATGGATAATGCAAGTCCCAGTAATATTGATCACCTTGAGGAGCGAGCTGAAAAACTGATTCAAAACAGTAAGAAAGATTTGAATGAGTTGTGTAATCTTTTGAAGGAGGAGACTGAGCTATATTCTAATTAACCGCACCGTTAAATCGATATACGGTTGGAAGATTTTTAATGGGGGTAAGACTTTGTGTGTATTCATTCCCAAAAAAGGGCATCCCAAACCGCACCGCTTCCCCCATCATCGAACATCGATCGCACTCCGAAGCTGTTTTCTCCCACGTGAGCAACTCTTCCCGAAAAGCTTGGTATTGCTTGGCCCGCTGCACGACGCTTGCAATTTCCGACGCAGAAGAGCAAGTCCGGGCCTTAGCGGGCTGCAGGCTGCACAGCCAAGATTGGTAAACAAAAACCATACCCCAGTTTCTCCAACAGTCCTCGACGCAAAGCCTCTGCACAAGCCCATGAAAGGTAGCGACAATCCCCCGTGGTTGCCCCGTCTGTGGTGATGTTGCCTCCAGGATTGTCCCAGAAACCGGGGTTCAAGAAATTTCCCAACAGTTCTTAATTATGTCTCACGAACTTCCGAGGTAATTCCTTCAGGTTTTGCTGTTGCCGTCAGAAGTTCCAAACTTTGGTCAGGACTTAAGTTTGGATTAGCCTGAAGCATTAGAGCAACTACACCTGCAACATAGGGAGCAGCCATAGACGTTCCGTTCAATATGCCATAACCCTCTACGTTTCCCGGCGTAATCGGAACTGTAGATAAGACTTCATAGCCCGGAGCAACCACAAAATTTGTTGTTATCGAACCAGCAGGATTGGAAAAAATTGTTACCTGTTTACCTGGAGTTGTTACTGCTCCGACAGCTACTCCCAAATTGTCGAAAGCATAAAATGCTGGAAAAGTTGGTTCGCTTGGGTTGAGTTTATCCCTGTCATTTCCCGCTGACATTATCACAAAAACCCCGGCTCCCTTGGCATCTTCTAGGGCTTTCCGTACTTCGTTATTGAGGAACTCTAGTCCGCCCAAACTCATGTTAATCACATCTGCGCCATTGTTTACCGCATAGCGGATGCCGTCAATGAGATTTGAAACAGATACATCCCCAAAACTTCCGACCCTAATCGGCATAATCTGAGCCTCATAAGCCACCCCATTCATTTCCAGCGTGTTATTGAGAGAAGTGATCTCAATTCCATTTCTTTGGGCCCCTATGATTCCTGCTACATGAGTTCCGTGAAACCCACGCTGATCATTTGAATCTGGGGAGGGATTGGCATCGCCATCCACAAAATCCCACCCATTTACATCATCACTAACTCCATTGAGATCGTCATCAATACCATTCCCCGGAATTTCATTAGGATTCCGCCAGATATTGCTCTTTAAATCGGGATGACTCAAGTCAACCCCGCTATCGAGTACCGCAACCACAACACCTTTACCCGTGTATCCTGCTTTCCAGGCTGGGGCAACGTTTAGCAGGTTTAAGTCCCCTATATTATTAAACTTAGCTGCACTGGTGAGCGGGTCAGCAGCATCCAACTGCTGTTTATCAGTGGCAGCCGCAACGGCCGCTGCTGCATCCACCAGCCCGTAGCCGAACAAATTGTTGAAATTATCTGTTGTCGGCGCAGCTAAGATGCTGATGTTGTAGCGCGTGTTGCCTGCAAAAGAATTGACTCCGAGGAAATAACTACCTGCTGACAAACCTCTAAAGAAAATTTCCTCGGGATTGTTGCCTTGCTGTTGAGGAACGCCAAGAATTTCACCAAAATCAACCTTATTGTTGTTGTTAACATCCTGAAGCAGCACTAAATCTGCATCTGTACCTGGATATATTCCCCGCAAGTTGACTTGAAGGTTGCTGGGCTGTGGGAGATCAAATTTGTAGAGTTTCGCAGGTTGTTTTTCCTCAACAAAGTCGTCCAACGAACCCTGGATGCTGCTGCTGAATGTGCCAATAGGAATAGCTTGGTTCAGCCCGAACTGAATTGGCTGGACATTGATATCCAGGTTGTAGTCGGTGTTAGCTCCCCGAACAGCTTGTTGAACAAAGACAAAGTATCTGCTGGGTACAGAAAAGCGACTTTCAATGACTTCTGACCGAGTTCCAGGATTGCGGGAGGCTGAGACAGAGACGATTTCGTCTGGACTCAGTTGACCATCGAGATTAGCATCCCTCACCAAGAATAAATTAGCGTCCCCAGTCAAACCGCTGAGTTGCAATTGAATACTGCTCGGTGTGTTAGTAGTGGTGAAAGTGTAAATATCTCGGATGTCGTCTTCACCTACGAAGCCCTTGAGCGACTGAATTGGATTGTTCAGGACATCGAGATTTATTGGTCTGTTAAGGTTGTCATCTAATACGAAATCGGCAGGGAAAAAACGATTCTGGAGTTGCTCTGGCGAAACGTCCGCCACTTGTCCCAAGATCCTGTTATTAGCTTGAATCCTAATTAAAGTTCCCCCTGCCGAGGGTTCTAGATTTAGGTCAGCTTCGCTGAGATTGTCAGTTAATCCAATGCCGTCAAATCTAGGGTCGAAGTCAGCGATCCAATCTACTGCTGCTGTATTTAGCTCGGTTCGGAGTACAAACCCATCATTGCCACTACCACCAACTAGCGTGTCTCCATCCAAGTCGCCAGCCAAAATGTCATCGCCCTCATCACCTCTAAGTAGGTCGCTGCCTTGACCGCCGCGCAACAAGTCATTTCCTTGACCTCCGATGAGGGCATCGTTACCGACATCCCCGAAGAGCAAATCCTCACCGCCACCGCCATCGATCAATTCTGGAGAGACCGAACCAATCACAATATCATTACCTTCTAAAGCCCGCAGTCCTCTGGTGAAGGGATTTAAAAGTCCTGGGGTTAGCCTGAAGTTATCAGAATTGGGACTTAGATCGAAAAAGTTACCGTCACTGCTGGAACTATTCATAACAAGATGCTCCTGGTCAGATCAACAAATATATTTTAATAATCAAAAAAAATCCCTCATGAAATTGCAACTTTTTTTAACAATACAGAACTTACGCAACTGGCACACTAAAATCAAATTTTAGAGTTGGTCAGAGGAATTGCTGGAAGGGTTATTGAGGGTTGCGATATCTGAGGCATCTTACTAATTATGATAATCGCCTCAGTCCTGCAATAGTCAAAGAAGATTATGTTCCTCTTCCTGGCTCGATCGAGCTTGCGATCGCCAGCCTGGTGATTTCTGAACTAGGGAATATGTTGTCAATCCAACAAAATGTATAGGAGCTAACACAAACGCGCTGCTTAATCAAGGTATGAAAAAAATAAATGAAAAATCCCTATGGAATGAGAATTAAATAACTTCCACTCTTGAAAGTAGGATGGGCGTCCCGCCCGTCCAAAAAAGACGGGCGGGACGCCCATCCCACAATAACAATTAAAATTGTAAGTTATTTAATTCGCGATCGTAAGCTTTGTGTGGAATGGTTTATATGAGTTGCCTATTTAGCCTTTCATACCGTAAATCAGCAACTCCCAGAAACCGTGCCAACATCTCCCAGTAGCGATCGCACATATCGATTTATTCCGATAAAAGGGCGATCGCATACCGCACCGCTTCCCCCATCATCGAACCGCGAACGCGATCGGACGCCGTTTTCTCCCACGCGAGCAACTGTTCCCGAAAAGCCTGGTCTTGCTTCGCCCGCTGCACGATCGCCTGACTGATAACTTTCTTTTGAATCTGCTCTGTCGGGATACCTTGCTGCTTCAAATAATCCAACAGCCGCTGCACGCTTTCAGAGAATTTATCCGGCGTCTGAGAGATCAAAATAAACGAAATTTGGCGCACCATTCGCTGGTAGATTTCCTGTCTTCTGAGCAATACTTCCTTTTGGCTCGGCTCCGCATTGTTACTAGGAACAGCCAAGTCGAGCAAACTCAAAATTTCAGCGCCCTTGGCTAAAACCTTTTCCAACATATCTGGATAAATCTCCAAAATGCGATCGCCCAAAATCTTGCCGTTCACCAAACGGTTCGCACTCAGCCGCAATAAACTTTGTTCTCCCGCCGACTCAAAAAATTGAACGTTGAATTTGAGTTCGTGGCTTTCCAACTCCACCCGACGCAGCGTAAAAACCAAAGCTTCCCAATTAGGAGATTCCTCAAAACACACCTTGACAATAGAACTGTCCTCTTGATGCTGCCGCCCCAATTCCCCCGACTCAAAATCGCGATCGATCGGCAAGCGATTTGCCGCAACTTTCGCAGTATAATCAAACTCAGTAAAAACATAGCTGCAGTCAACTCTCGACAGATCGACATCTTGAACTTGCCAATTTTGAATGCAGCAACCCGTAAGCTGGGTTCCCTCCAAATTCGTCCGAATCAAACGGCACTCAATCAAACAAGCTTCTCTTAAATCCGCCTCACCCAACATCGCATCCATCAAATAAGCGCCACTCAAATCAGCTTTCCGCAAATCAGCACTTCGCAAATTAGCTTCGCTCAAATCTGCTCGCAGCAAATACACTCCTTGCAGGTTAGCTCGCAGCAAAAGCGCCTTCTTAAAACTCGCTTTCAATAAATAAGAACCCGCCAGATTCGCTCGACTCAAATCAGCATTATCCAGCACCGCCTCAGTCAAATCCGCCCCCGCCAGCACAGCTCGGTGCAAGTCAGCGCCCGTCAGATTTGCCGATCGCATTTGAGCGCCATTCAAGTCAGCTTCAATCAAATTTACACCGATTAAAATTGCCGATCGCAAATTCGCTTCCACCAAATGCGCTTCCCGCAAATTAGCACCCGTTAAATTAGCACCAACAAGACTGGCGTGGTTGAGATTCGCCTCCATCAATTCCGCCTCCATCAACTTCGCGCCGTCGAGTTTAGCCCCCGCAAAATTAATTTGGTCAGATTTAACTCCTTGAAGATTAGCACCACCCAAATCCGCTTCAGGCAGCGCTGCCCAATTGAGTTCTGCTGCTTTCAAACAAGCAAGGCGCAAATCTGCTTTAGCAAGATTTGCCCCGCTCAAATTTGCCCCGCTCAAATTCGCCCCGCTCAAATTCGCACTGCGGAGATCCGCGCGCCGCAAACAAGCGCCAGTTAACTTGGCATTGCTCAAAAAAGACCAGCTCAAATTAGCACCGGTCAAGTTAGCACCAGTGAGGTCTATTTCTCGCAGGTTAACACCGCTTAAACTAGCGCCGCTGAGGTCAATGTGACCAAAGTTGCGCTCTCCCTGTTGATAGCGCTGTAAAAATTCTTGTGTTTGCATTCCGCAGATTGGGGGGCTGGCAATTTAGCTGTTTTAGGACGCGCTGGCAAAGAACTTTAACTCTAAGGTGGGCACGGATGACTACCGGGCTAGGCACGGGGACACTACTTCTACTACTTACTACAAGAACTCACATTCTCCGGGTGATCCGTACACACTTTACCCCTATAGATGGCGGTTCAAAGGATTTGTGGCGTAAGTTCTATTTTTACTACCAGCTTTACAGACTTTTGTAACTTAAAGTAGCCGAGTTCATATCTGATACGCGGCCCCGCCGGAGAGTGTTTTTACTTAAAGCGCTGCAATTCTTGCTGCAAGTATTTTCCCCATTTAGTCGCTAGAGGAATTTCTGTAAAAGGAACCTGCACCGCAGCACCATCTTTCAACAAAAATTCGAGGGCGATTGGACTCCCAGAACTCGGCGGCAACTCTAAATCAACTGCCTGAGAGTTGACTAACAACCGCAGCGACTGCACGTCTTTTAAAGAAAAAGTTTGCAAATTCACAGGCCCGCTGCGAGTAGGTTTTCCCCAAGTTAAACTGTCTTCTTGCTGACCAAGTACAGCATAAATATCGTACTTGGCTTTAGCGAATTGTTCTGCCCAGACGCGATACGCTTCCAGCTTTTGATACTCGTTCCATCCAGCCCAAGCCAGCCCAATAAAAATTGCCAGCAGCGGCAGCCACATTAAACCTCTTTCCATGCAATACCCTTGTTGAAAATAGTCGCTTGTTCTGTTTCTCATCTTCTCTAATGATACAATTAATTGAACTCCTAAAACTTGCTCGGCAATTTCAACTAGAAATTAGAGCAATTTTGGATCGAGCAACAGCCACAGCCGAAAACTACTAAACGCCCGCGTGCGAGTTCCCCACAAGTCGCAGCAAGGAAAACTGGCGCTGGCGGTGAAAATTGGGTTATTGTGGTGAACACGCCTTCCCTAAACGGACGATCGGCAATGAAAAAGTTTTTCCTTCTGTGCTTATTTTTAATCGGGCTCGGCTGGGCGATTTCTAATTTCCCAGGACTTGCTACTCAAGGCACTTACGACTCGATTGTGCTGGATTTCCGCGAAGATTTGGGTGCTGCTGAGATTGCGAAAGAAGTAAATGCGATCGCCCAACAGTACCAAGTCGCACCGCAACTCAACAGCGAATTCTCAGCGGCCGACAATGTATATGTAGTTAAGGGCGATCGCACTTTGCTAAACGCCCTGAGAAAATCAAATTTGGCTAAAGATACCGAATACATTGAACCGAACTACGTCTATAGCGCTTTCGAGATTCCCAACGACCCCATGTATACCAAGCAGTGGAATCTCCGCAGTATCAACGTAGAATCTGCCTGGAACGAAACCAAAGGCAGCGGCACAACAGTAGCGATAATTGACACGGGTATTACTCCAGTCGCTGACTTAAAAGAAACCAAATTTGTACCGGGCTACGACTTTGTAAACGATCGCGCCGAGGCCTACGACGACAACGGCCACGGTACTCACGTCGCAGGTACTGTCGCCCAATCAACTAACAACAATTATGGCGTTGCGGGCATCGCCTACGAAGCAGCTTTAATGCCGCTGAAAGTCTTAAGCGGCAGCGGCGGTGGTACGGTTTCCGACATCGCCGAAGCAATTAAATTTGCTGCTGACAACGGCGCCGATGTCATCAACATGAGTCTCGGCGGCGGCGGTGAAAGTCAGTTAATGGAAGAGGCGATCAACTACGCCCACTCTAAAGGCGTTGTCATCATCGCAGCAGCCGGCAACTCCGGCGACAGTTCCGCTTCCTATCCCGCCCGCTATCCCCACGTCATCGGCGTTTCCGCCCTCGGCCCCGACGACGAAAAAGCCTCTTACTCCAATTTCGGCGCAGGGGTTGACATTGCAGCCCCCGGCGGTTCTGAAATGGGCAAAATCCTGCAAAGTACGATCGACCCGGAAACCGGCGCCGAAGTATTTGAAGGCTACCAAGGCACTAGCATGGCTTCTCCTCACGTTGCAGCCGTTGCAGCCCTTGTCAAGGCCTCCGGTATCACAGAACCAGACGAAATTCGCAGTGTACTCTTGCAGTCCTCGCGAACTGTCACTGAAGATCCGTTAAACCATTTTGGTTCAGGACACCTAGACGCAGCCGCAGCAGTTCAGCTAGCCCAGCGCGGACAAATCAACTTCCGCGATTTCTTCCGCTGGCTGCGCGATAACGGGTATCTCAACCCCCGCTTTTGGATTGACGGCGGTGCAGTCGCCCTGTTGCCTAAAATTGCAATGGTGCTCGGTTCTTACCTGCTGGCTTTCTTTTTGCGGAATTATTTTCCGTTCCAGTGGACTTGGGGCTTTTCCGGCGGCTTGATGGCTGGTAGTTCTGGGTTCTTTTTCCTGCGAAACTTGTTTGTATTTGACTTGCCGCAGTGGCCGCTGCGGGTGATGGGCAGTTCTATTCCCGAACTCGGCGGTGCAATTAATGGCAGCAGTATGCTGAATCCCTTTTTTGCTAGTGTTTTGATTCCTGGGATTTTGATTGCTGTGCTGTTGGGACATCAACAGTGGAAGTGGATCGCGATCGCAATTTCGATCGGTTTTGCCAGCAGTTTAGCGGTGAATGCTTTTGTGTCTCCCGCAGTCTGGGGATTGGGAACTGGTTTGGTAGCACAAACATTCTTGATTGTCAATGCTTTTCTGTGTTTCGGACTGGCGCGTTTAGCAATTAAAACAGAGGTGCGATCGGCATGAGTATTACTGTCAAAGGCAAAATTGAACGCAAAGGATTAGGCCCGGGCACTTGGGCTTTGGTTGGCGAAGATGGGGAAACTTACGAACTTAAGAATGCTCCTTCTGAGTTGAAAAAAGCTGATTTGAAAGTCAGTGTCAAAGGTGAAGTCCGCAAGGATGTGATGACTTTTGCTATGATCGGCCCGGTTCTTGAGGTGCAGTCTTTTGAGGCGATTTAGCCTAATTGGTTAATGCAGCTTTTGAGCTAAAAAAAACCCCGGCCAAAATTGGCTGGGGTTTATTAATCAGGGTGCATCTACTAATTTAATGTCCGGCCTCAGATCACCTATTTCAGGACACTTTGGCAGAATTTGCGAAAATTTGTGATGAGGGCGTGCGATCGCCAAAAAAAAACCCGGCCAAAATTGGTCGGGAGTTAATTAATCAGGGTGCATCTACTAATTTAGTCTCCGGTTCGAGGTGCACCTGTTCTGGACATTTTGGGAAAATTTCGGAAAATTCGTGGTTTGGGGTACGATCGCCAAAAAAAACCCGGCCAAAATTGGTCGGGAGTTAATTAATCAGGGTGCATCTACTAATTTAGTCTCCGGTTCGACGTGCACCTGTTCGGGACAGTTTGGGAAAATTTGGGGAAATTCGTGGTTTGGGGTGCGATCGCCAAAAAAAAACCCGGCCAAAATTGGTCGGGAGTTAATTAATCAGGGTGCATCTACTAATTTAGTCTCCGGTTCGACGTGCACCTGTTCGGGACAGTTTAGGAAAATTTGGGAAAATTCGTGGTTTGGGGTGCGATCGCAAAAAAAAACCCCAAACCAAAATTGGTCGGGAGTTAATTAATCAGGGTGCATCTACCAATTAAGCTTCCTGAGAATTCCAGCGCAATCCGGATAACCTCAAACTTTTTCAGCATCACCGTCGATACCGCAAAAAAAAACCCCAAACCAAAATTGGCGGGGAGTTAATTAATCAGGGTGCATCTACCAATTAAGCTTCCTGAGAATTCCAGCGCAATCCGGACAACCTCAAACTTTATTCAGCATCACCCTCGATACCGCAAAAAAAAACCCCAAACCAAAATTGGTCGGGAGTTATTTAATCAGGGTGCATCTACTAATTTAATCTCCCGCCCGATGTGCACCTTTTCAGGACACTTTGGCAGAATTTTGGAGAATTTGTGGCGAGGGGGGCGATCGCCAAAAAAAACCCGGCCAAAATTGGTCGGGAGTTAATTAATCAGGGTGCATCTACTAATTTAGTCTCCGGCCTCACAGCACCTCTTTCAGGACAGTTTGGCAATTTTGGAGAAGGTGTGGCTAAGGGTGCGATCGCCAAAAAAAACCCGGCCAAAATTGGTCGGGAGTTAATTAATCAGGGTGCATCTACCAATTAAGCTTCCTGAGAATTCCAGCGCAATCCGGACACTTCCCACTAAAAACTCACAACTCTTTTCGGTGAACCAGAGTTGCACTAGCTTGGTCTGTCGGAACTAGCAAGACTTCACTAATATTGACATGAGGCGATCGCGTCGCGCAAAAATACACGACATCAGCCACATCGTCCGCAGTCAGCGGTGTCAATCCTTGATAGACATTTTTTGCTTTTTCTGAATCGCCGTGAAACCGGACATTGCTAAATTCTGTTTCCACCAAACCTGGCTCTATTTCCGTCACTCGCACGGGTGTTCCTAAAAGGTCTTGTTTTAAGCCTTCGGAAATCGCTCTCACTGCTGCTTTGGAAGCGCAATAAACATTACCTTTCGGATAAGCTTGGCGGCCTGCTATTGAGCCGATATTCACTACGTGGCCGCGGTTTCGGCTTACCATTCCCGGCACGATCGCGCGAGTCATGTAAAGCAAGCCTTTAACATTGGTATCAATCATTTCTTCCCAATCTTGGAAGTTGCCTTCGTGCAGTTTGTCTAAACCACGGCTCAATCCCGCATTGTTAATCAGAATATCGATGCT
This sequence comes from Microcoleus sp. B5-D4, assembly GCF_036705145.1. Classification (NCBI taxonomy): domain Bacteria; kingdom Bacillati; phylum Cyanobacteriota; class Cyanophyceae; order Oscillatoriales; family Microcoleaceae; genus Microcoleus; species Microcoleus sp. B5-D4. The sequence goes on from NZ_JAUBTV010000095.1 coordinate 17,771, forward strand.
TTTCCAGGCATCGGGAAGCGCAGTTATCGCCGATTCAACTTGCGGGCGATCGCGCACGTCCAATTCTAATAAATAAATCTCGTTCACCGACGCGATGGATTTTGTTTCTACAAGTTCGTTTGCCAGTCGATCGAGCTTTTCAAGACGGCGGGCTGCTAAAATTAGTTTGGCTCCACCTTTGGCGAATATCTTGGCACAGGCTGCTCCAATACCGCTACTCGCACCTGTAATGAAAACAATTTGGTTTTGGATAGAAATCATACGATTTTAGATTTTAGATTTTAGATTTTAGATTTGGGAATTGGGAATGACTAATGAGATAAGGCTTTGGATATTTCATACTGTCAATTCAACATAATTCTTGTAGTGACGAGTTTAGGGACTTCAGTCATTTCTCTTCAAGATTTTCTTGAACCCGCCACTACTAAAATTACCCAAATAATACCATCCCATAAAAATGCAACTGTAGACCAGCGCTCCAAACATTTAATTCATAAGTTATTCCCCATCTAAATCTAAAATCTAAAATCTAAAATCTAAAATCTAAAATGGTATAACCCATAACACCTATTTTATTACTTGACAACCCGCAATCGCACACTAACCGTTGCAATTCCACCTTGTCGCATCAAAACTGCTGAAACCCACCGATTTTCTGGCGTAGCCGGAGCTTTACCTACTTTAAAAATTCCCCCGGCATTTAGCAACTCTAGCTCGACTTCTGAGGGATTAAAAAAGGTTTTTCCGGTAATGGGTTCCTCCAAAACAGTCCCTATTAAAATATCATCGCCGATCGGCTCTCGAACAATGGCATCAAAATGGTACTCTTCGCCCACCTTAACTTGCTCCGGCAAATTCACTTGAATTGTGGGAGGATTTTGGCCAGAAGTAAGCTGAGTTTGTTCGGCTAAAATCTCTTGACTAACTATTTTTTCGCCTTCAAAGCGCTGCTGGGAACGGATGGTAGCTTTGAGACTTAATTCTCTGCCATCCTTTTTTTGAGTGCCGGCAATTGTAGTTATGGTTTCTGCGAGAATCGCGCTACCTTCGGTTTTCCAAGATTTGATCTCGGTGCGATAATTTAAACTCGGATATCGATCCCAGAGTTGGGTGAGGGCTTTTTCCATGCTGCGACTGTTTAAGCCGTCAGAATGAGTGAAATTCTGGCTGTAAAATGCCATCACTGCTTTGACATCGCGTCGGTTGGCGGCGGCGTCAATTTCTGTTAGCACCTTTGTGAGTGGGGCTGGCGCATTTGCTCCTGTTTGGGCGATCGTTTGGGGAGTCGCCCCGATCGCACCGATCGCTCTTGCGGCACCTTGATGCAGCACGCCAGCACTTACCACTGTTAAACATAACAACATTTGAGCGATCGACTGCCCGCAGTTCAAGCCAAAAACGATCGCCCGTTGGCGCAGCCCTCGAAGAGGATCGGCTTTTTCGTCCCGACGGCTGCAAAAATACTGAGATGCACTTGGCATTAAATTCAAAAAATTACGCATTAGATGATAATTTGGTTATTTGTCAGGAGTCGTGGCGCGGGCAACTGTTCGCCTGCAACGAAAACTGACAACGGAAGGACGGACACGGCACAATCTAATTTTAGATTGCTGATTGAAAATTGGCTGAAACTGCCGGAATAATAAGCATAATAATCTAAAACCTCCAATATAAAATTGATCGACCTGTGGAACTTGTACTTGTAAAAGAAACAAATACCTTGACAAAAGCCCCCCTCCGGTTGTTGGTTGCAGCTAGCGGCACTGGTGGACATTTATTTCCTGCGATCGCCACCGCTAGTCAGTTGAACGACTGTCAGATCGAATGGCTGGGAGTCCCAGACCGCATGGAAACCGAGTTAGTTTCATCCCTTTACCCCCTCCACACGATCGCGGTTGAAGGCTTTCAGCAGCGATTTGGACTAGGTACATTGCGAATTTTGGGCGGACTCGCCGGCTCGATCCTTCAGGTGCGGAAGTTGCTCAAAGCGGGAAATTTTCAGGGAGTCTTTACTACCGGCGGTTACATCGCAGCACCTGCAATTCTAGCGGCCCGTTCTTTGGGTTTGCCGGTGATTCTCCATGAATCTAATGCCATTCCCGGAAAGGTGACACGCTGGTTTAGTCCTTTGTGCACTGCTGTGGCGATCGGATTTGAAGCAGCAGCCCAGCATTTACCCCGCGCGAAAACGGTGGTTGCTGGTACGCCGGTGCGATCGCAATTCCTGACTCGCCAACCTCTAAATTTGCCAATTCCTGACAGTGTACCTGTAATTTTAGTCATGGGCGGCTCTCAAGGTGCTGTCGCCGTCAATAAGTTAGTGCGCGAGTGTGCTCCGGCTTGGTTTGATACCGGTGCTTGGGTGGTTCACCTCACCGGAAATAATGACCCGGATGCTGAGAGTTTGAAACACGAGCAATATTTGTCAATGCCATTTTACGACAATGTGGCGAGTTTGTTGCAGCGAGCAAATTTAGCAATTAGTCGATCGGGCGCGAGTGCTCTGACAGAATTAGCAGTGACGGGAGTACCTTCTATTTTAATTCCTTTTCCTCACGCCGCTGACGATCACCAAAGATTTAATGCGGAAGTATTTGCTAAAGTCGGCGCCGCTGTGGTATTCCGTCAAAGCGAACTGACAGCAGATGTGTTGCAAAGCAAAGTGTTGTATTTGTTAAGAGATTCCGAATACTTGGAAAAAATGTCTCAAGCAGCTTCTGAATTAGCAGTGAGAGACAGTACAGAACGTTTGGCAAATTTGGTCAGGGAATTGGTGGTGAGGTAGCGAAAATTGGACACCGCCACTAATTTAACGAGTTCTTTTTAATGAGGGTAAAGCGTAAAACCCCTGTCCAACCAAATAACATAAAACACAGCCCCATCCCGATAACCAACCATCGGAGCCTTCCCGCAAAACCGAAAAGCAATAAAATTTACATCATCCTTAAGATGGCTGGGAATAGGTGCTCTAATGGAACTTCGGGCTATCTTCTCGTAGCCCAATCCGTGACGGGGACAAGCATTAATCTCACTCCAGGTAAGCTGATTTAATTTGTAGAGCGTATCTGCAAAAGCAGCCTTTTCATCTTTTGTGCATTGAGAAAGAGAGTAATCTTTATTCATGTATCGCAAAGAAAATAGAGGTGACTCCTGCTCTGGCGGTAAATCAACAATTTCTCTAGGTGAAATCCTTTTCCCTTTTTCTTGGCGTTGATTTGCCTTAAGATGCTTCTTCACAATTGAGTTGAGTCTTGAAGTATTTTTTCAGGGATTGATGAGTAATTTCTCCGCTATTTTGAGCAGCAAGTTTCCAGGGATATTCTTCGTGTGTCATGTTGCTTAACTTCCATGCAGCAAACTGCCCAAACACAGAGTAAACTTCATCAAGCAGGCTCTTAGTTTTTTCGTCGTAAATCGAAAAGTTTATATATTCTGGACATGGAATTGCACCAGTACCATACTTTTTATAGTGACGGTACAAATCAGGAACAACGGGCCCGTGAGTCCATGCTTCTATGGCTTCAGGAAATAGCGGTTCATCGTACAAAGCTAAATGAAAGCCTTGAGCATAGTAAACCAATTTCTGAAGCTTGAGATTAGATATCAGATCGCCAGCATCTTCACTTGCCTGAGCCAAAAAGTATTCGGCTGCATCATAACAACTCAGCATAACTTACTTGGTAGTCATTAAACGGCAAAACTAGAACGAGATTTTTTTGACACTCCCGCGACTCAAGCAGACTATATTTGTCTGGAGACTTTTTCACGGGGAATTGCGAGCCGTGTCACTTTATTTACATTATACTATATTTTCTCAATCTATGCCATATTCAATTTAACAAAGTTAACTACCGATTCTAATCCTTCTTGGGTCTTCAGGTTAGTAAAAACAAAAGGTTTGTCGCCGCGCATTTTTTTCGCGTCCCGTTCCATCACGCCTAAATCTGCTCCTACATAAGGTGCGAGGTCTGTTTTATTAATTACCAACATATCAGATTTAGTAATTCCTGGGCCGCCTTTGCGCGGAATTTTATCGCCGGCTGCGACATCGATTACGTAAATTGTTAAATCTACTAACTCCGGGCTAAACGTTGCAGCCAAGTTATCGCCGCCGCTTTCGACAAACACTAAATCTAAATCTATGAATTTTTGTTCTAACTCTTCTATAGCTACTAAGTTAATAGAAGCATCTTCGCGGATGGCTGTGTGGGGACAGCCTCCTGTTTCTACGCCCAAAATTCGATCGCTCTCTAAAGCTTGACTCCGAACCAAAAACTGGGCATCTTCCTGAGTATAGATATCATTAGTAACTACAGCAATCTGGTATTGCTGCCGCAGCGCCTTGCACAAAGCATCAAGTAAAGCAGTTTTCCCCGAACCAACCGGGCCCGCAATTCCTACACGAAAAGCACTCATAGCGATTTTAGATTTTAGATTTTAGATTTTAGATTTTCTGATTTTCAACTGCGAAATAACCGAGTTGTAGTTGTAGGGTGCGTCAGACGGAGTTATGGAACGATTATCGAGGCTTTGGGGTTCTGACGCACCTTACTAATTAGATTTTGGATTGTCTGATTTTCAACTCCGAAACAACCGAGTGTACTGAGTTTCATGCGCCATGCTAGCCAGTCCCAATCCCCAACTACAACTCCCAAGGTCATCATCTTCTAATTTTAAAACTTCTTGCGCCGTACAGCTAATTTGAAACTGCAAATCTAACAGTAACTGTTGACCGGCTGTTTGACCGAGGGGAATCAGTTTCACGCCCGCACTCGCCAAATTGGCAGCCCAACTGTACAAATATCCTAACACGGCCGCTTCTTCTTCAATCTGCCAGTTGGCGGCGGCAATGCCAAAGCCGATCGCAAAATTGCACTGATTGCCGCCAAATTCCACCAAATCTTTTACACTTGTTGTTAACCCAGAAGCAACGGGCGATTCCCTGCGGGATAGCTTCGCTTCACGCAAATCCAGCAGCAACCTGACCAAAGTCCGCCCCATTTGCCAACTTTGCAAGCGCAACTCTTCTGTTTCCTTAGCAGCAGTCGCCCAAGCATTCCAGTAATTCAAAGCCGTCAAATCCCCCATCTGTGCCGCCCTCAAAGCCCTTACCACTACAGCGGCTTCTACTCGAACAGCCCCGAATTGCAGCGAATTTTCTAACCAATTCCTCAAAGTAATCTCGGTGTTGATCGCACCGGTTTCTACCAGACTTTCGATTCCCTCAGAATAACTATAAGCTCCCACAGGTGCAAAAGCTAGCTGTAACAAACATAAAAGTTGATTGTTCACTGTTGACTGTTGACTGTTGACTGTTGACTGTTGACTGTTGACTTATTGCTTCTTGAATGGCCGAAAGCAATTTAGTCACAAGCCCTCGCATTCATCGGTGAGAGTAAATCTAAAATCTAAAATCTAAAATCTAAAATCTAAAATCTAATGGCTGTGCCCGTAAGCGCCCATTTCCGGCTGAAATGGCACAATTTCCTCTGTTACTTCCAAACCCATTTTTTCCAGCATTCCCTGCAACACAGAGTCGGGAGAAAGCCTTAAATAATTATCGGCAATTTCTAAAGCTACGTGGCGGTTTCCTAAATGATAAGCCGCCCGCATCAGTAGCAGCGGGCTTGATGCCCGCACTGTCAGCACCGATTCGGGTTTTGCACTTACCAGTACCACACAGCTACCGTCTTCCGACTGCAATAAATCTCGATCGCGCAATACTGTACCTCTGGGCAAACTCAGGTGCAGCTTTTCCCCCGTTTCTGTCTCGAATCGGTGGCGGCTGCGAGTGCGATCGTCCGCTGTCATCGGTAAAGTAAAGCTGACAACAGCATCGGGATTTGCAGGTAAATGTTTTGTGAATGTTAGCATTTTTCTATTCTATTCCTCAGAGCAATTCAATTGACACTGAGTTTTTGAGGAATATCTTTTTTATAGCCGAAGGAATAAAAAAGACTGAAGTTCCAATCTTCAGCTCATGTTTCAGAAATTAAAAACGTCTTAATCATGTTCGCGATCGCTATATCTCATTCCGATTTACAGCCAGTTGAAAAATATTCATCTCTCTGACCGCTCCCGTTCTGGCTTTATTACCAAATTTATGTTATTTTGTCAAGCACTTGATCGCAGACGATCGCTTTTTTTTCAAAAAATTTTGCCTACCGTCTAGGAACTCGAACAATTTAAATCTCCAATATTATTGTTGGGGGGAGGTAGCGGTTAGGCATCCTGCCTGCCCTTAACAAGCTTTTATGGAGAAGTCTAATAGAACGGGAGAGGAAGAAAGACTCAAACCCTCAAGCTTATTGATTGCCCGCTTGTTGCAGTCGCAGGAGCTCGGCTTGAATTCGCTGTTTGACTGCCGGATTCGCTTGCTGGAGCAAAGTAAGCTGGTTGAAGCGACTAACTGTCAAACCATTGGTTTCGATAACTTTTTTAGCTTGTTGGCAGTAATTCACCGCGATGCCGCGAACACCTCCAGACAACCTATTGATTTCCTTAGTTTCGTTGCACACTACTCTGGGAACCGAGCCCCCAGCCATTCCTTTAATTTCGTTATAAGCTTCCACCCGTCTGGGTTCTATTGCCAACACAGCACGAGCGTAGCTAGTAATTTCTTCGCTGCTAATCTCTTGAGCTTGGGCTGCTGCTCCGAAAACGAGATTTGGGGATTGTCCATACAAACCGGGCGCCCATCCGCTAGCTAAAGCTGCAGCAGAAATGATGCCTGCAAACAGCGATTGTCGCAGCATCCGGTTTATGCCAAATTTAGAGGTGTTTAGTGAGGTGTTCATGGTCGTCGGTGATTGATTGCGTGTAGATAAAAATGACACAGCGCTTGGAGGCTCAATATTTTTGAATAATGTGGTGGCTAAAAAGTTCCTGCCGTTGGTAACTATTTTGAATTCCAGCAGGATGCTTTGGGAGTGGCTACGACGATCGACTTTTTAGCAAATTCGATAATTTCATTCATTCTAGCATCTGTGGGAAGTTGACAAAATTCAAACTTTAGATGGTAATTTTAATTACAGAGTGTTCTCGCATTGCCTCTCCCAATAATTCTCAAAGCGCAAATATTAAATAATTCTAAAACTTCTTGACAAATTACTCGCCTTAATTAGTCTAATCAAGGTACGGGCTAGCAAAGCTATCTTCCCGCAAGGGTTCCCGTTCCCCGTAGGGGTTCCCGTAGGGTAGGGTAGGGAAGCGCCTGGAAGGCTAGGTCAATCGATTTTAGATTTTAGATTTTAGATTTTAGATTTTAGAATTGAAGCATTGACTTGCGCGAGATAAATTCGGGGGATCCTTTATCGGATACAGGTTTTTTATTTCTGGACGGATTCATCACGTGGCGGGTATCCTGGATGCTTTCGGTCAAATTTAGCAGCAATCGCACTCATCAATGGCGGCGATGATTGATTTAATGTTAAGCGATGGTGCATTTGTCGATCGAGAAAATCCCCCGCTGGTTTGGCTGCTGACGAAGTTAGAGGCGGAACAAAAATTATGTTTTACTACCCGAAGATAGAGACAGCAGCAGGGAACTAGACATTAAAATCTTGTTATCAAAATGCGCGCTATCTGTTTTTGGCAGTCAACGCCCAGGCCTTCGATTCCAGTTCTCGCTTCCTCCCGTTTGGGGCTGTGGAAACTTGTCTGGGAGTTACCCAGAAACCTGGTTCTTCTACGAAATAAAATCGTTACAGCCACCAGCAAGAGTAGACAAACCCGGAAAGCTGGAATTTTTGGGAGTCAGTTTTCTGGTCATCTAGAGCGCAGATAGCGAATTTTGGCAAACATTATCGCAGCAATTTAACAATTATTAATTACTCATTGCCCATGAAAAGTCAAAAAGAAATTTGGCGAGTTATTCTCGCAGTAGCTATCTGTATTGTAGGCGTGCTGCACTTTGCAGTGCCCGCACCTTTTATCAGAATTGTGCCGCCCCAGCTTCCTTACCCGGAAGCCTTGGTTTATCAGAAAATTGGGTTTAAAACCCCGTCCTTCTAGGACGGCTTTAATTTCTTAAATCCATTCCTAAAAATCCGT